>DAIRVB010000072.1:0-6020 GCA_036803065.1 Streptosporangiaceae bacterium | reverse complement strand
CGGCCACGGTGTGGCGCCGCTACCAGAACGCCCGGCAGAGAATCGAGAACGGGCTCCTGGCCATCGACCCGTGGCGGCCCATCGACCCGTGGTGGCACATCGACCCCTGGCGACCGAGTTCGGAGGGGCGCTTCCAGCCCGGCCAGCAGGCACGGCCGGGTCTGGTCGCGCACCACTCCGAGTATGTCGGCAACCTCATCGTGTGGCCTGGCGCAACGGCGAGGTGCGGGGTCAGCGCCTCCGCACCAGAAAGACGATGAGGATGATAATCAGAATGAGCACGACCGTCCCAATGCCGATATACATCGGTGGTTCCTCTCTATTACGCCGAAACAAGCCTGACCGACCTGAATCGACTCCGGTGAAGCGTGGCTACTGCTACCCGCCCGTTACGGTCCCAAACGACGGCCGGCCCACGCCGTGACGGGACAGCGCGCTGGGCGGCTTCGCGCCGGTGAGCGTCGGAGTCCGCGCTGCTGGAAGCAGTCAGCTATATCTGGGACGCGTCAGGCAATTACCCGGCGCATCGGGGGATGAGACAGCCCGGAACGGGGCCTAGCTGTGCGGCCGGTGGTGATGGGGCTTAGCTGTGCGGGTTGCCGCCGCGCGCGTGGCCGGGCTCCGGCTAAGGACCCGGCGGCGGGACCGCGCGGCCGGCATAGGCGGCGAGCCGGTCAGGTGCCGGCGCGCCGTCGGGAACCGGCTGCTCCGGGCCGAAGGGGCTCTGCCCGCCCCGTGGGATTGGCCTGGCCCGGAACATCGACTCGGCGAAAGCGACCAGATCGGGGTCGAGGTCACGCGGCTGGCCGGTCGCCGCGGCCAGGTCCCAGGTGTGGATCGACAGCTCGCAGGTGCGCATCGAGACCAGCATCGTTCCCGGTGCCTCGCCGACCGGCGTCGGGAAGGTCTGGTCGAGCACACCCTCGCGGTCGAAGGCCGCGCACAGCTCGCCGACCGAGCCCCGGAAGGCGGCCAGCGGGTCATTGCCGAGTGCGTCTTCGCCGCGCTCGGGCCCAGGCTCGCCGGCGATCAGCGCGGCGAACCTGAGATTGCCGTTCACCATGTGGTTGATGACGCCGCGCACGTCCCATTCCGTGCACGGTGTCGGGTCCCCCAGCCGCTCGGCCGGGATCCGGGCGATGACGTCCGCAGCGTTCTCGCCGGCCCGGCGGTGCAGCACTCGCGGGTCCTCCATGAGGGTCCTCTCCGGTGCGGTAGCCAAGGCTCCCTTGTAGCACACCTGCTTGTAGTACACATGGAGCCCTGGGAGCGCGCCGCTGCTCCCTCATTGCCCGGCCGCGCCGGGGTAGTGATGGCTGAACTAGGGGAGAGACCTGGGGAGGCGCTGCGGCGTACCGGGAGGTGCCGGATGAGCAGGGTTCACGATGTCGGCGGGCAGAGCGGCTTCGGGCCGGTCCCGGTGGGCGGCGACGGCCAGCCGTTCCATGCTGACTGGGAGGCACGGGTCTACGCGCTGAACGGGGTGCTGCGGGCGCGCGGGCTCTACAACGTCGACGAGTTCAGGGACGCGATCGAACGGATCCCGCCGGCGGAGTACCTGGAAGCGTCGTATTACGAACGCTGGCTGCGGGCGATAGAGACACTGCTCACGGAGCAGGGCGTCCGGTGAGGTTCCCGCCCGGGACCAAGGTCCGCACCCGTCTGCTTGATCCCGATCATCACACCCGGCTGCCCCGGTATGTACGGGGGCATGTGGGGGAGATCGTTGAGGTGGAAGGGGTTTGCCCGCTGCCGGACGACCGCGCGCGGGGCATAGTGCCGCCACGGGAGGAGACGGTGTACGCGGTGCGGTTCCCCGCCGCCACGCTGTGGGGGGCGGGCACGCACACGGTGACCGTGGACCTGTGGGAGTCCTACCTGGAGGAGACCGGCTGATGGGGGAGCATCACGAGGACGTGCCCGTCGCCGCGCGGGTGCGGCAGCTGGAGGAACGGGTCATCGCCGCCGGGCTGGCGACCGACGGGGAGCTGGACGCGGTGCTGACCCGGCTGTACGCCAATGCGTCGCCGGTGAACGGGGCGCGGATGGTGGCACGCGGCTGGGCCGATCCCGCGTACCGGGAACGGCTGCTCGCCGATGGCAACGCGGCCGCCGCGGACATGGGGCTGGGTGACCTGGTCAGCGGGTACCGACTGAAGGTGGTCGGCAACGAGCCGGGGCTGCACAACATGATCGTGTGCACGCTGTGCTCCTGCTATCCGGTATCCCTGCTCGGGCCATCGCCGAGCTGGTACAAGAGCCTGGCGTACCGGTCACGGGCGGTCCGTGAACCGCGTGCGGTACTGGCCGAGTTCGGGCTGCGACTGCCGGAGCAGACCGAGATCGCGGTCTGGGACGCCAGCGCCGAGTCCCGCTACCTGGTCCTGCCGAGCCGCCCCGATGGGGCTGCGGGCCTGCCGGAGGCTGATCTGGCCGCACTGGTCACCCTGGGCGGCCTGATCGGCACCGCAGCCCTGTAGCCGCCTGCCCAGTTTCATGATCACGAAGGATTCGGGGCGGTATCTGCCCCGAATCCTTCGTGATCATGAAGGCGCCCGGTGGCTCCGCCGGCTCCGGCGGCGCCGGCGGCGGCCAGGTGCTCGATGCGCTTGTGCAGTTGCGGAATGTAGCTCTCGGTCTCGGGCTTCATCAGGACACTGCGCAGGATCCGGGCGCCGTCGCGGTCCGCCGCGACATCCGGGTGACGGCGGCCGAATTCACTGGCCGGGACGCGCAGCGTACTCAGGAACACCGGGTCGGCCGGGTCCGCCATGCCGTCGGCCAGCATCCGCGCGGACACCTCGTCGATCGCGGCCAGGCTGCGCGGGCTGGTAGCCGGGAAGTAGCAGACGATGTCCAGCTCGGGTCGCTGGTACAGGTCAATGACGCCGGAGGCCTCGATCAGCCGCGACCAGTCGAGCGCGGCCCGGCGCCCGGCCGCCAGCACCTGGCCGAGCCCGTCCGGGGTGGGCGGCAGCACCTGGAAGGTCAGCCACAGCGCGGCCGCCGCCGCGCCGGACCTGGAGCACTCCAGGCTGATCTCACCGAGGTGCAGCTCGTCAGAGGTGAAGTAGGTGTAGGGGGAGTCGTGCAGGTAGAGACGCCCGACGCCCGGGTCCCGGAACAGTACCGCCCCGCACCCATAGGGCTGCAGCCCGTGCCTGTGCGGGTCGACGACGACAGAGTCACACCCAGCGATGGCCCGCCACGGCGGCTCGGCCAGGCCTGCCCGGTCGTCCATGCCTGCCAGCAGGGCGAAGAAGCCGCCGTAGGCTGCGTCGACATGGACCCGGACGCCGTGCGTGCGGGCGATGGCGAGCACCTCGTGCACGGGATCGATGGCGCCGAGGCCGGTAGTGCCGGCTGTCACGACCACCGTTCCGATCCGGCCGCCCGCCAGCAGGTCCGCCAGGGCGCCGGGATCCAGCCGGCCGGCCGCGTCGACCGGCACCGGAGTTCCTTCGATGCCGAGCACGCCGCACATCCGGCCGTGCGTGTAGTGCGCCTCGGTGCTGTAGGCGATGCCACGGCCGGGGTGCAGTTCGCGGGCCACGTAGAGGGCCTCCAGGTTCGCGATCGTGCCGCTGCTGGTCAGGTGGCCCAGGTGGGTGGCGAAGCCGAACATCTGGGCCAGCTGGGCGATGACCTCCTTCTCCATCTGCGAGGTCGCGCGGCTGGAATCGAGCGCGTGGTTGTTCGGGTTGATCAGCATCGCGGTGAGGTAGCCGATAACGGCGGCGGGATGCGGGGGCTTCAGCATCTGCCCGGCATAGCTCGGATGGAAGTAGGGATAGTTGTCCCGCAGCCGCTCGGTGAAGGCCTTGAACGCGGCGGCGAAGCGCTCGTCACTGACCTGCGCCGAAGGGCCGGGCTGGAATGCGGCGAAGCCAGCTTCCCAGTCCGCGACCGCGTCCACGCCGCTGCTCAGCCACCGTTGAACATCCACACTTGACCTCGCTCATCCCTTTGGCAGCCGCCCGCTTGACGGCCCGACTAGGCCAGGATCCGGACGGGGCTGCCGTCCAGCCACCCGGCGATGTCCTGCACGGCCTCGGCGTAGAAGACCGCGTACGTCTCCCGCGAGACATATCCGATATGCGGCGTGAGCACAGTGTTCGGCATCGTCCGCAACGGATGGGCCGCCGGCAGCGGCTCGATGTCGAACACGTCCAGCGCCGCGCCGCCGATGCTGCCCTGGCGCAGCGCGTCGACCAGCGCTGCCTCGTCCACGATCGGCCCCCGTGAGGTGTTCACCAGCAGCCCGCCGGGCCCGAGCAGGGCCAGCTCGGCCGCGCCGACCAGGCCGACGGTGCGCTCGGAGAGCTTGAGGTGCACGGACACGATGCCAGCCTCGGCGAAGAGTTGCTCTCTGGTCACCAGCCGCGCCCCGGCAGCTTCGGCCCGCTCCCCGGTCAGATTCTGGCTCCACGCGATGCAGTTCATGTCGAAGGCGTGCGCGTAGTGCACGATCCGCTGCCCGATCCGGCCCAGGCCGAGCAGGCCGAGCGTCGATCCGGCGAGCTCCCGGCCGACGGTGCGCTGCCAGCCACCGTCACGGACCGCCGCGTCCTCCTGCGGGATATACCGAGCCAGCGCGAGGATCAGCCCCCAGACCAGCTCCGGTGTGGCGGGGGGTGAGCCGCCGGTGCCGCACACGGTAACGCCGAGCCGGGCGGCCGCCTGGAGGTCGATGGACGCGTTCCCCATCCCGGTCGTGATCAGCAGGCGCAGCCGGGGCAGCCGCTCCACCACCGCCGCGGGAAACGCTGTGCGCTCGCGCATCGCGACGATGACGTCGAACGGGGCGAGCCGCCGGATCAGCGCCGTCTCATCCGCGATGTGGTCAGTGAACACGGTGACGTCCGCCCGGCCGCCGACCGGGGACCAGTCCGCGCTGGACAGGGCGACCTTCTGGTAGTCGTCCAGGATCGCGACATCCACCATAGTGATCGGCTCCGTTCCGTTGGAGGGGAGAAGGTCCCAGCGGGACCGCCCGCTGGGATGCGATCCTGCCGCACCGGCTGGCTGTCGTTATGCCACATCGGTCCGGTCATCCCCGCGCGTGGCCTGGACACCCAGGGGTGCGCGAGGCGATCGTGGGAATCATGCGGGCTATCGTTGTCGGTCCATGACTCCACATTGGTGAGGGCGATACGTTGACCGGTGAGCGGACGGTCCGGTGCTCACACTGATCCTCGCCGCCTTGGCGGTCGGGCTTGGCAATTTCGGGGCGTCAATAGGCATCGGGCTCTCCGGTGTCGCACTGTCCACCCGGATCCAGGTCAGCCTGGTTTTCGGGGTCTTCGAGGCTGGCATGCCCCTGGTCGGCTTGCTGGTCGGACGGGGCGCTGCGCACGCGATGGGGGACGCTGCGCGTTATGCCGGGGGAGCGCTGCTCGTCGCGATCGGTGCCTGGCAACTGGTCCAGACCGCCCGTCTCAGCCGGAGAGGCGAGCCCGCGCCGCCCATAGCGATGAGCCGGCTAATCCTCACTGCCCTCGCGCTCTCGACGGACAATCTGGTCGTGGGGTTCAGCCTGGGCGTCGAGCACGTGTCCGTGGCCGCGGCCGTCGCGGTGTTCGCGGCGGTGAGCGTGGGCCTGAGCCTGCTCGGACTCGAATTCGGGCGGCGGCTGGCCGCGGCGGTCGAGGTCGGCAGCCAGTATCTGGCCGGGATCGTGCTGGTGGCGGTCGGGATCCTGGTCGCCGTGGGTGAGCTCTAGCCGTGGGTGAGCGCTGGCCGTGGGTGAGCGCTGGCCGTGGGTGAGCGCTGGCCATCGGCCCGCGCTAGGGTTACCCCCGGAGGTGTCTGAGCACCTGGTGGTCTCCGCGGTCTTCAAAACCGTTGAGCCCGAGGACCTCGGGCTGGCGGGTTCGATTCCCGTCCACCTCCGCCACGCTTAGAGGCCGCGCGGCCTCTAAGCGAGCCGCGTCGACGGCCTCGCATGCCCGGCCGACCGCCGTCGCGACCGCGCCGCTCCCGAACAGGCCGGTGCTGCCGTCGGTCGCCGAGGACGGGAG
>DAIRVB010000071.1:0-12177 GCA_036803065.1 Streptosporangiaceae bacterium | reverse complement strand
ACTGGCGGCCCAGACCGGGCTGGACGTCACGGTGTGCCACTTCCCGCCCGGCACCTCCAAGTGGAACAAGATCGAGCACCGGCTGTTCTCCGCGATCTCGATGAACTGGCGGGGCCGGCCGCTGACCAGCCACGAAGTCATCGTCCAGACCATCGCCGCGACCACCACCCGCACCGGCCTGACCGTCCGCGCGCAACTCGACACCGGCTCTTACCCGGCCGGTGTCAAGGTCAGCGACCAGGAGATGGCCGCCCTGCCCATCACCCGCCACGGCTTCCACGGCGACTGGAATTACTGCCTGCACCCGGACACGGGCCAGGCCCGCGGGCCCGCCGAACCGGGGCCGCACGCCCCCGCCGGATGGGACCGCGCCGCACTGGCTCACCCCGCGCTGACCGGGCTGCCCCGCAACGACCTGCAGGACCTGGCCGCCGCGCTGACAGGCCCCTGGAGCACGCAGCGGGAACAAGACCGCCGCCAGCGGCGGGGCAGCGACCGGCAACGGGCACCAGGAGCCGGCGCCCCTCCCAAGCTGACACTCGCCGACCGGGTCCTGGCCACCCTCCTGCACCAGCACCTCGCTCTCCCGCACCCCTGCTGGCCCAGCTGCCCGGGGTGAACCGGACCACCATCAGCCGGGCGATCCAGGAAACCCGGCCACTGCTGGGCCAGCACGGACTCGCCACCGCCCGGCCGCCAGCAGCCCGCCTCCACACACTCGCCGACATCTCCGCGTACGCCGCAAGGCAAGGCATCATGCCCCAGCCGGACTCGAAATCAGCGTGTTAATCATCTGCGAGCCCTAACCACCATCGGGCGGAATTAGAAACGTCTCCGGGCGAAAACATCCCCTAACGAGCACCATAGCCTTCCACGGCGACGCTCGCCGTTGCCGTCGGGCCCCCCGGTGCGAGGGGTCGGCCATTCACTGCGCGCGCTGGGCGAATCTTACTTCCGGGCATGCACTGACTCCGCGGTAACGCCCTGTGGAAGGCTATGTGATCATGGTTCATATATCTGAGATCATGGAAGTAGCTCCGCTTGGGCCTGGTTGCGCGGTCGGGCTCCTCGGGCTCGCCCACCTCGTCCTTGGGTGGCCACCAGCTCTCGCGCGTCGGCGGGCTTCCGGGCATGCCGGGCAGGGAAGTACCGGCCGCCGGAAGGCGCGGTGGACGCGCCAGGCCCAGGTCGAGGCCGCTAGCGCTTGACCCAGACGCTGTAGGTGACGGTGTCGTTCCCGTTGGGGAGCGTCGCGGCGAGGCGGTAGTCGGGATCGGCTTCCAGGGTGCGGGCGAGCAGGTTGTCCACAGTGGGTGTGGTCTCGCCGTTGTAGGCGACCACCCGGAAGTAGCCGGCCTTGATCGCTGCCACGTAGCCGGCGTTACCGGTCAGGTACTGGCCCTGCTTGTCGGTGTAGCCGATGAAGTAGGTAGAGGTGAACTGTTCGGGCTGGGCGTCACGGTAGCCCCGCAGATAGTAGATGGGTACCTCGTCCACCTCGACCAGGTACTGCGCACCAGGTTCGAGGTAATGGGTCATCTCCTTGGTGAACGCGCTGGAATTTTGCCACGCGTTGAAGAGTTCGTTGGCCTGCGTCATGCCGAATACGAGCGCGGCACCCCAGATGGCGATGCCGACCTGCGCGCGGCGGAAGTGGTCACCGATGATGCGCGCTAGCCCGACTCCGGCGCACGGCGCGGCGAAGAACAACCCGAAGCCGATGTGCTTCTGCAGCGACGTCAGGGTGTGCAGGTGAATCTGGTCGGCTGGTGCCAGCAGCGCTGTCCCGGTCAGGACGACGCCAAGGGCCAGCCGCCATAGCCTGCTGCCCCACGCCGCGATCTGCTCGCCAGGCTCGGTACGCGGCCGGATCGCGTACGCCACAGCGCCGATCAGCGCGAGTGCGAAGGGCAGGCCTCCCCACTGGAGGGAGTCGCGGAGCAGAATCGTCGTCGCTGTCGTGCCCTCGAACCGCTCCGTGGTGGTGAATTCGACGCCCGTCAGGTAGGTCGGGCCTGCCAGGTAGAGGGTACCCGCGAGCAGAGCAGTGATCGTCACCCCGAGTGCAACCGGAGGTATCAGCGCCTTTCGCCTGCGGTAGGGCCAGGCGGAGAGGGCGCTGAGCACCACGACGGTGGGCACGAACAACAGCGAGGCGTACTTGGTGGCCACCGCGAGCGCTAACAACGGCGCCGCGAGCAGGTACACCGGCCAGCGGAAGGCCGCGGTGCGGACGACAATCCAGGAGGAGAGCGCGAGCAGGCAGAGGGCCGGGGCGTCGTAGGTCGCCAAATGCCCGAGGAAGAGGGCCGACTCGGTCACCGAGAAGATGACGGCCGCGCAGAGGCCGACCCGCTCGTTGAACAGCCGACGGGTAAGCGAGTAGAGCAATGCGGTGGTCGTCAGCATCGCGAACAGGCTCACCGCCCTCGCGGCCGCCAGTCCGCCGATGCTGTCGGCGGCAGCACCGAGCACCGGATAGAGGACCGGAGCGCCGGAGAAATACGACGCGTAGTTGCCCTGGATCGGCGTCCCGTGCAGCCAGTGAGCGATTTCCATATGGCCGCTGTAGAGGTACAGCGCCTCGTCCTCGAACGCGGTGTTATGCATTCGGAGCGACAGCGCTGCCTGCACGCACAGGATGGCGAGCAGCGCGGCGCGGCTCACCCAGGTCCGGCGCCGGCTCGAGGCCGTGAATCGCACTGGACCAGAGCTGTGCTTCCCGCGGGGCAGGTGGAGCACCCCGGTTGTCTCGCCTGGCGCATGATCAGCGGGGCCAGCGGGTCTGGGAGATTCACCTGGGCCGGGTGGTCGTGCGGCGTCCGTGTCACGCGTGAACGCCGGGAGCATGACTGTTTCGACGACGTCAGGCCAAGGCGCGGGACGCTGCTCCGGTGGCGGAAGCCTGTCGCGGCGCACGGGGCCGGGGCGGCCCGGTGGTGCCGAGCTCTGCGGCCGCTTGCTCATTTCCTCGGGTTAATGAGTGGAAGCTCCGCGATATCGCCGGCGAGCGCGGCACGCAGGATCGGCCGTGATTCGACGCGCCAGTCCACACCGTCCTTGTTGTAGTCGAACCAGATGAACCCAAGCACATCGGGATGCGCGGTCACCGTGCCGACCAGCTGTTTCGCGCACGCCACCGCCGCCGGGCCGGTTTCGATGGCGGTCTCGGCGATGATGAACGGCTTGTCTGTGAACTGCATGATCTCCGTCATCGTGGGCTGGTAGAGCGTGGCATAGGTCTGCGCTCCCGTAGTGGCGAAGTAACCGGTGAGGCCAACCCAGTCGACGTAGGAGTTGCCAGGCCAGTAAGGCTGGAGCTGGACTTGCGGCATCGGGTTGATGACGTTGGGGTTCCACACCCAGATCACGTTGCTGGCGCCGGCCTGGGTGAACACATTGTGGATGCGGCGCCAGGCGGCCACGAACTCGGCGGGTGTGGTTTGCCCGGTGCCCCATGGGTACCAGTTGCCGTTCATCTCATGGCCGAAGCTGAGCGCGACCGGCAGGTTGAGCGCGCGGACGGCTTTGGCGAACTGGGTGATGTACGCGTCGCTCTGACCGTCCGCGATGGACTGGACGCTTGTGCCGAATGGCTCCCACGCCATGTAGTACAGGGCTCCGTACGACCGCGCCTTGCTGACGGCACTCGCGTCGAAGGGGTTGCCCCAGGCGACGTACTGGCCGATGAGGTTGGGTTTCCGGCCGGTATTGGCCGCGAAATTGGCGACTGGGGCCAGCGAGTCGGGTGCGCCGCTGGCCTCGATCCCGAGGAACTTCCCGGAGGTGGGATCGAGCAGCCCGGACACGTTATATGGCGTGCTGCTCGACGGGGTGCTCGCCGCGGAACCGCTGGATCCGGTCTGGCCGCCCGCGCTCGCGGTGGTATGCGACGAGATCAGCCCGCAGCCGGCCAGCAAGGCGATGAGCATGAATCCCGTCAGGACCTGAAAGCCAGTACTTACCCTCACGTGGCCTTACCCCGTTCTCGGCTGGATCAGGATGCGGCCCACCACGACGAGCTGGAAGACGCCGAGGACGAAGAGGAGGAAGAAGTTGTACGGGTCTATCGTCATCATGCGCCACAGGGCCAAGCCCGCCCACAGGGCCGCAGTACCGCCGCCCCACACGGCAACGCCTATCCAGAATCGCCGTCGGCCATCCTGCTTGCCCCCGCCGCTGCCCGATGGCTGCCACCCGCGCAGCCTGCCACGCAGCATGTCCCACAACGCGAAAACGTGCGCCCAGCCGGAGATCATCCGGACCGACCACGCCTCCAGCCGGTAGGGGGCGCGGTGCCACATCGGGTAGATGACTCCCGCGTAGAACAGGACCGGCACGATGAAGATCAGGTTACGGACCAGGAGCGTGCCCGGAGCGAAGAGCAACAAGGCGACTGCCAGTGCGGGGGCAACGAACGTGAACACGGCCGTGTACACGTAGCCAATTAACCCGGTGAGGTAGCACAGCCGCGTATAAACCGGCAGCTTGGTCTTCCAGAACTTCTTGTCGCCTAGCAGGCCCATCGTGCCCGCGCACCAGCGATACTGCTGGTTGAGGAAAGCGAGGATGTTGTCGGGGCAGTTGCCAGTGGACAGCGCGATGGGCAGGTAGTGGAGCCGCCAGCCCAGTTGGTGCAGGTCGAAGCCGGTGTGCAGGTCCTCCGAATGCTCGGCAAGCGACATGCCGCCGTTGGGCTCCAGTGCCTTCCGGCGGTAGACGGCGCAACTGCCCACGCAGATCGCCCCGCCTTTCTTGGACCTCGCGGTCTCGATGGACCGGTAGAACAACTCCTGGATCGCGCCCGCCCCGCGCTCGACCCACGTTTGCTCATCGAGGACGTGGAAGAACTGCGGTGTCTGGACGATGCCCACGTCCGGGAACATGTCCAGGTAGGGCACGGTCTCAGCGAGCACGTCGGGACGGGGCGCGAAGTCGGCGTCGAGCAGCAAGATGTACTCGCCGTCCGAGATCTGGAACCCGTATCGCAGATTGCCCGACTTCTTGAACCAGCCCCGGTCAGGGCGGGTCGCATAGGCGAAGCCGAAACGGCGGGCCATCTCCTTAAGCCTCGGGCTCGCGGAGTCATCGAGGACGTAGGGGTTGACCCGCCCGGGGTAATGGCTCCTCAGAATGGCGACATGTGACCACGCGTTGCGGAGCACCTCGATGGGCTCGCCGCACACCGGCAGAAAGACATCCACCGACGGGTACCGGCGGGGCGCCCACGCGGCCACGATCCGCTTATGTTCGTCAAGGTCAAAGCTGCGGCTCATCCCGTCAACGGTGAGCGACAGCAGGAAGCACAGGGCGCCGAATACCGCGAAGGGGGCGTAGAGGAGGAACCCGGCAGAGTTCTCGACCATCCGGACCTGGCTGTACACCAGCGGCGGGAAGCTGAGTGCGGAGCAGAGAGTGAGCACCCACACGTGGCGGCGGACGTAGGAGTACTTCTCGTGGTCAAGCGGCGGGGTCGGCAGCACAGGGGCGACTGCGTCCCGCGACGGTGACTGGAACAGCGTACGGCGCTTGCGGTGCCGTGGAGCTGCGCGGGACCCCCCCCTCCGTTCGATGACACCAGCCATCGTCGACCCTTCCTCCATCCGGAAGTCGGTACCGTCGGACTCACATACCTGGACGTAGGGAATGAACGAAACGAACCGGGCAGGGCGTGACAGGATTGTAAGGTCCTGATGTGAATCGGCGGGGGGGAAACGACCGGATTGGCGTAGTCTCTCCCGACAAGGCATGACGATCAGATCACTCTTCGTGACCAACCTCCAGGTCACCCGCGGTCACCGCGAGCAGGACCACGTGGCTCGGCCGCAAGCAGGCCGACACTGCGGGGAGCCTGCCATGACAGCCAGTGAGATTAATGAGATCGCCCGCCAGATCGAGCGTGCCTACGCCGGTTACCACGTCTGGGCAAGCGACGAAGGCTGGTGGTACGCCACCCGGACCAGTTCCCGTGCTCGCGGCGAGTCCGCCACCGTACCTGGCGCCGGCCCCGGCGAGCTGACAACCGAACTCGCTGCCGAGGAAACCCCCGTACTGGATCGAGCGCAGTGGTTTTCCCCGGCGCACCACTGAAGCCCCGGCCCGCGTCACTCAGAGCGCGGCGAGATCCGCGGCGGATATCCCCGACGCGCCGCTGCGCCGTAGCTGGTGCCGATCTGCCCACATGGCGATAGCCGCGGCGATCACCATGGGCTGATCCTCCGGCGCGAGGTGGCCGGCCGCTCCGCAGTGCTCGATCTCCAGGTTGGCGATGTTCGTCGCGCACCATGTGGTCATCTCTGCTCCGATCATCAGGGTCGGCGACGCGTCGAAGGTCAGGAGCAGCTTCGGAACTTCTTCGCTCGTCGCGAGCCAGGCGTCGTACGCCTCGATCCGGCTGACCACGTCTGCTGGCTCGCCGTCGAGCGGCATCGCGCGCGACCATTCCAACAGCGGACGCCGGCTGTCGCGGGTCGGGTACGGCTGCGGTACACCTCCAGGTCCTCGTCGCTCAGCCCGGTCGCCACGGTCAGGCGCAGAGCCTGTTCGATGAAGATGTTCTCGTCGAGCACCATCGTCTCGCCGACCCCGGGCGTTCGAAACGCCTCAAAGCGCGACCGTGCCGCGGCCGGGAACTCGTCCCATGACATCGGCCGGACGATCGTCTCCATGAACGCCACGCCGCGGGTCCGCCCGGGGTGGCGGGCCGCCCAGTCGAACGCGAGCGCTCCGCCCCAGTCGTGGCCGACCAGCACGACGCCGTCCGACGCCGGCGCAACGCGCGGGAAACGGACCCGCGAGACCGGAGCGTGAGGTCCGGGCCGTCAGGCCAGGTCGAACTCGCCGTCGCAGGTTCCCGCGGTGAACGCGTGCCACTCGGCGCGGCTGAAGAGCAGCGCGGGCCCGTGCGGGTTCTTACTGTCCCGCACGGCGATCACCGCGGTGCCGGGAAGGACCGCGACTTCGACGCACGCGCCGCCGTTCCCGCTGCTGTGTGAGGACTTGTGCCAGTTGGCGCCAGTCAGGTCCATCTTCCGATTGCCTTCCTCACCAGATCCATGGAGGACCGTGGCGCCAGCGCCTCAGCTTTCAGCAGGTCATAAAGCAGGGCGACCCTGGAAACATCACCAGCGCGTTCGGCTATCTGCCCGGCCAGGGCACTGTCGAGGTAGGCCACGTCGGGTGACCCGTCGAAACCCGCAATCGCGAACTGGCCGGCCAGCCCCGGATGCGCGCCAGCGTCGGCCGGGACGACCTGGAGCATGATCCTCGGCAGCCGGGCCGCCTCGATCAGGTGATCGACCTGCTCGCGCATCACCCGGGTACCGCCGACCGGCCGCGCCAGCACGCCCTCGTCGATGATCACCCACAGCAGCGGCGGCTCATCCTGGGTGAGGATGGACTGGCGGTCCATCCGGGCGCCGACTTGCCGGCTGATCTCATCCGCGCTCGAGTCCGGATTCGCCGCCTGCAGAACGGCCCGCGCGTACTCCTCGGTCTGCAGCAGCCCGGGAATGAGCAGCGGTTCGAACCAGCGCAGCGATGTCGCCTGCCGCTCGATCTCGACCCAGCCGCGAAACCACGCTGGGTACGCCTCGCTGCGCACCAGCGGCTGCAGGCGGCTGAGCAGGCCGCCGGTGCGCAGCGCATCGTCGGCCCGGCGTGCGAAGTCGACGCTGGGTGCCCGGCTGCCAGTCTCCACATGCGCTACCAGCGACGGGCTGTAGGCAATCTTCTCTGCTAACTGGTCCCGGGTGAGACTTGCGCCCGCGCGGGCGCGCCGCAATTCCTCGGAAAACATTGCCAGTGCGCTCACCTGGCTGTCACGGGCCATTTCAGGTCCTTACGCCGCGCCTGGTTTGCTGGCGGCACCCTGCCGCACCCCTGGCGCGTAGGCGCTGCGTGCCGATCCCCTTCCAGAGCGTAGTCGAGGCCGGCAAACTCAGAGAAATCCCTTTAACAGAACGAAAGGATTCCCCCATGATCCGCGCGGGCGACTGCCGCCCCAGTCAGGTACCTCGAACAGCCAGGTAGGCCGTCATCCCAAGGCCGAGGCGGGTCGGCTGCGGCCGTCCTCACGAGGCGAGGCGGCTGAGCCCGGCCGTCTCAGGAGGCGGGGCGGCTGAGGATGTCCGCGATCAGGGTGCGCGCGGCCCCAGCTGGGGGAGCCTTCGTCCCGCGCCAGACGGCGCGCAGCGCCAGGGGATGGCTGTTCCTGCCCGCCGCGGCAGCCAGCTCACATGTCTCGCGGGACCGCGTGCAGCACGCCTAATGCCGCTGCCATGGCCCGCAGCCGGGCCTGGCGGTCATGGTCGTCGTCATCAGCGCCCTCGTCAGCGTCGGCGGCGGCGTCCACCATCTCGATCGACGGGGCGCTGCTCCAGCCGTCCCGGCCAGAACGTCTCACGGAACTGCAACCCCCTGGATGACGACCGGTCCGAGGGTCGGATCGAGCTCGGTGGCCTGGGACACCCCCGCCGGCGTGATCACGTCCACCGCCTTCGGCACGGTGCCCGGGTCCACCGAGCAGATGGGGCTGGTGTTGCCGGTCGCGCAGACGCCGAACGTAAATGCCCCCGGTGTCCGGGTGAAGTTGCGTGCCTGATCAGTGCCGAACCCGTCCTGGCCGGTCAGCACCACGGCGAACGACCAGCCCGACGTCGGCGTGCCGAACGCGGCCTCCGGGAGCCCGATCGTGATCGTCTTGCTCGTCTGCGACGCGGCCACGAACGCAGTGCCCAGGGAATTGCCGGAGGCGTCCTGCCAGATCGGGGACGCGAATCCCTGCGCCTCGACCATCTCGCTCCACGCGCTGGCGGGGGCGATGGTGTAGTTGCGCGACGGGAACGCCGCCGCGGTCGAGGTGGTCGTCGCGCCGGGAGAGTGCACGTACACGTCGAGCAACTGCGCGCCCAGCGGCGATCCGAACGTCGGGTCCAGATTGGCCAGCGTGGCCTGCAGGTACACAGTCGTCCCGTCGCTGATGACCTGGAATCTGGTCAGGTCGAACGCGCCGGCGTGGAAGTTGCTGTCGGTCGGGTACTGGTAGGTGCCTGGACCGCTGTCATCGCCGGTGGGGTCGGTAACGTTCAGGACGGTCGTTCCGCTGGTCACGCTGCTGGTCACGGAGGTCTGCGCGTACCCGGTCCGGTTGCCCGACGCGGTTGCTGACACGGTCAGCACGCTGTCGCCGAAGCCAACTGGCACCGTGACCGAGAACGACCCGTCCGACGCCGCCACCGCGGTGCCGGTCGTAGACGGCGTGCCCGTCGTGGTGTCGAGGGACTCGACCACCACCTTCGCGCCGGCCACCGTGGTCCCGGTCACCGCCGTGGCCGGGGTCGTGATCGCGGAGCCGGGGGCGGGAGCGGTCAGCGTCACCGCGATCGCGCCCGGCGGCGTGTGCGCCACATACCGCTGGGTGGTCACCGACGGGGTCTCCAGTGTGTGCCCGGCCCCGACGGACAGGATGAGCCGGGCCTCCTGGGCCTGCGCCCAGGTCAGCGGGGATGCCGAGCCCGCCGCCTTCCCATCGGTGAAGCCGATCGACGCGGTCGTCGGGTCACTGCCGAACGGCGAGGCGGCCAGGTCCGGGTCTTCCCACGCCTGCTCGGGAACGAGGCCCACCCCGGACGAGAACTGCGCCATGGCTACCAGCAGGGCTGACGCACCGGTCCGGTTTCCGGTGGCGATGTCGGACTCGGCCCGCTCCCCGGACAGCACCGGCCACAGGTGCCCGGTGCCGGTGTCAGTCGTCGGCCACGGCTGGCCCGGCGTGGTGCAGGATGTCTGGCTCGGCTGGTAGCAGTCGCCGTAGCCGTCGGCGCTGCCCGCCGCCGCTGAGGTGCCGTACCGGTAATAGCCGGTCCCGCTCGGCGTGGACACCGAGATCTGCTTGTCCAGCAGACCCAGCGACGCCTGGATGTCGGAGTCGCTGGCTGGCAGCTCACCGAGGCGCACCAGTTCCTGGAACCCGCCATCGATCACCGCACGCTGGTCCACGGTCGGGCCGCCGTTGCCCAGGTTGTAGGTGATGGCCGCGTTCGGGTCGCCGGTCTTGGACAGCCGGATGAAGTACCGCGGGCCGTCCGGGCCGGTCGTGGTCACGTCCCAGGTCTTGATGGTGCGCTGGAAGTCGTCGGCGGTTGCCTGGTACAACCGCGAGCGGGCGGTGTCGCCATGATCGGCCGCGATCACCGACGCGGCAGTCAACCCGGCGATCTCCGCGGCGATGGTGGAGGGGGAGTAGCCCGACTGTTCCTCCCACCGCTCCGAGCCGAACGACGGCCCCATCGCGACCAGGAAGTCGGCGGCCGGCCGGATGTGCTGCTGCCACAGCGTGGCGTCCCCGGCGAGCCCCGCCTGCAGCGCCATCAGGATGGGGTAGGCGGTCTCGTCCAACTGGTTTCCGCCCGTATCCGGGGCGGCTGCGCCATTGACGAGGGAGTTGCGCGGGAGCTGTCCGTTGCGTAGTTGCTGGTGATTGAACAGGAACAAGGTGGCGGCGCGAGCGGTGGCGATGTCACCATCCGTCAGCAGGCCAGTGAACGCCTCATACAGGTCACGCGAGAACACCTCGCGGTAAGAGCCGTAGTAGACCGGCTTGCCATTGACCGCCGTTCCAGCGGCTACCGCCTGCCCCCACGGGCTGGCCATCGACGCGACGATCGCGCCGGGGAACGTCTTGTCCTCGCTCGACTTGATCACGTTCGCGGACAGGTAGTAACGGCGCTGCAGCACCGACGCCTGTGCGCCGGAAAGGCCGGGGAAGCTCGACGGCGGCCTGCGCAGCGTCAGGTCGTAACCGGCCCAGCCGGCCAGGTACGCCAGCTCGGTCAGGCGCAGCGGCCTGGCCAGCGAAGCGCCAGCGGTGGCGACCGCCTGGGCCTGGGTACGGCCGAAGCCGAGGGCCAGCGTCACCTCGCCGCCGCGGCGCGGAGTGACGTCCTCGGTCGCCGTGACGTGGCCGTTGGGTGCCGAGTCGTAGCTGGTCAGCGTGTGCGTGGCGGCGAGCTGGGTGAGGCCGTCGCTCGCCGTCCCGGCGTAGCCGACGCTGGCCGCGGCCGATGGGCTGCTCGGGCGAAGCGCCATGTACGTGGGCACCGCGTAGCTGCGGTTGGCCGCCTGGGTCACGGTGTTGGTGCTGTAGACCACGGGAACGGGGGAGCCGGTCGAGGTGTCGATCGTCCCGGTGTTGCCGCCCGCGTTCGGGGTGCCACCGCCGCCGTCCCCGTTGACGTGCGCGTCCAGCCGCGCGTACAGGTGCAGCTTGCTGATCGCAGTGTGCGAGCCCGGCGTGGCGTCCAGCCGGGTGTCCATCAGCACGGTGTCCCGCGCAGGATCGGTGATGTAGGTGGTGACCAGCTTGTACCCATGGCTAGCGCTGGTCGCGGTCACCGTGCAGGCCATGCCGGAGGGGTCGGCCGCCACGGTGTAGGTCATGTCGCGGGTCTGCAGATCGGTGAAGGTCGAGCCGTCGGTGACGATGTACTGCAGCGTCTGCACGTCCGTGTTGTCGATCGTCGGCTCGTACACGTCGGAGAGCACGCCGCCAGCGACCGTGTACCAGACCTTGGACGTGGTGTTGCGCGCGGTGCCGAGGCAGTCCTTGCGGGCCAGGTCGAAGTACGACATCGTGCCCGGGCCACCGGGCGCGGCCACGGCGGGCAGCCCGGCGGCGGTGCTGGTCGCACCGGCTGGCCCGGCTGCGGCCACCGCGAAGGAGAGCATGCAAGCGGCGACCGCTGGTGGGACCAGTCTGCGCAGCCTGCGCCTGGCTGGCCGGGCCGATCTCCGTGGCCGGCGCGGGCCCGCTTGCGCCAATCCCCGCAGCCGACGTCCGCCTACCTGCGCCAATCCCCGCATTGGAACCTCCGGTTCCCCCATTGGAACCCTCTGGCTGGGCGAAAATGTGCGAACCGGTCAGAGCGCCTGCTCGGGCCGTCACTTCGTACAAAGGACACCGTGCCGAAGCTTCCCGCCGCTGGGCCGGTGGTGTCAACGAAAAAATTCGTGAATGGCGGCCGCATCCGTCGGCCGTATGCGGTCTGCGTGTCTCGCGGCTGCCGGTCATGTATCACGGAGCTGCCGGTCATATGTCACGGAGCTGCCTTCCATGATCACGGAGGATCCGCGCCACATAGGGCGATGCGCCAAAGGGGAAACGCCAGCACCCATCGG
>DAIRVB010000070.1:0-12253 GCA_036803065.1 Streptosporangiaceae bacterium | reverse complement strand
GACCCGGTGCCCACGCTGGCGCAGCACGTTCCCGATGCCGATGCAGTTGTTGGTCGGCCCGTACGCGCTCTCCGGCATGAACAGGATGGTCAGCGGGCTTCGGGTCATCGCGTCCCCCTCGCTCGAACGAAGATCGCCGGGGTCACGAACGTAGCAGAACGTGCCATACCGCCCGGCGCAGCCGCCCCACGTCCGGTCGATGTGGCGTTGCCGGTCGATGTGGCGTTGCCGGTCGATGTGGCATGGGTGCGGCATTGAGCGTGCCGGGGCCGCCCGATGTCAGATCGGCTTATTTGGCGATCCGGGCGGGCGGCCGCCCGGATCTCCGGGACGCCGCGCGGCCGGGTGCTCCACCAGGGCGAGTACCCGGCTGGCCATGAAACGTGCGGTGCGCACCACCGCGCCGCCGCGGGTCACCTCCGTGACCTCGACGACCCCGCGCCGGGTTACCACCTCCACCCTGCGCCCCGCGCGGGTGGCGGCCATCTCATAGGTCTTGGCGCTGCCGCCAGCGTCGATCACGATCTCAACCCGGTCACCCTTCATGGCGAACCCGGGAGCAACAGGCGACACGGTCGCATGCCTGTTATATGCCCACTGATGAGGCTTTCGATGCGCGGGCACGGTGCGTTCAGCGCAGCGGATGCCCGCCCCTGACCGCCCGATCGCGCGGGCACCCGCAAGCCTGCCAGGCGGTCGCGCCAGCCCCCTAGAAAGCCGCCTGGGCCGCCCAGCGGGCACCTCGGCGCTCGACGATCAACGGAACGCCGAAGCATTTGGACAGATGGTGCTCGGTGAAAACCTCGGTCAAGGGTCCCGCCGCCAGCACTGCGCCCCTGCGCAGCAGGATCCCATGGGTGAATCCCTCCGGCACTTCTTCAACATGGTGCGTGACCATCACCATGGTGGGCGCGCGGGGGTCGCGGGCCAGAGCGGCGACCCGGCGCACCAGATCCTCGCGGCCTCCGAGGTCCAGCCCAGCCGCGGGCTCGTCGAGGAACAAGATCTCGGGATCGGGCATCAGGGCCCGGGCGATCTGGACACGCTTGCGCTCCCCTTCGGAGAGCGTGCTGAACCGGCGCCTGATCAGGTGCGCGCAGCCGAGCGCGTCGAGCAACTCGACGGCCCGGGTGACATCGGAGGACTCATAGTCCTCCTTCCACCGGCCGACGATCGCGTACGAGGCGGTCAGCACGAGGTCGATGACTTTCTCGGCCGGGGGCACCCGGTCGGCGACGGCGGAGCTGGCCAGCCCGATCCGCGGCCGCAACTCGAATACGTCCGTCTCACCGAGCCGCTCGCCGAGAATCTCCGCGCGGCCCTCGGACGGAAACAACTGGCAGGCGGCGATCTGCAGCAGGGTGGTCTTCCCGGCCCCGTTGGGGCCGATCACCACCCAACGCTCGTTGTCGTGAACCGTCCAGTCGATGTCGCGCAGCAGCATCGACCCGCCGCGCCGGACGCCCACGCCGCGCAGCCGCACCACCTCGTCCGACATCCGGCTCCCTCCCGCGGCACCTTGTGGAACCGAACCTACGTTATGCCGTCCTGGCCAGACCACCACACCATGCCGGCACACTACGTCGGCACACCATGCCGGGACGGCTGCGCGCGCGGGATTCGTGGCTCCGGTCAGCCGGGCGAATGGCGGACGGCGTAGAGCGCCGCCTGGGTACGGTCGGCGACGCCCAGCTTGGCGAGCACCGAACTCACATGCGTCTTGACCGTCTTCTCGGACACGCGCAACAGGCGGGCGATCTCCCTGTTGGAGCGGCCTTCAGCGATCTGCGCCAGCACCTCGCGTTCTCGTCCGGTGAGCGCGCCGAGGCCGCGCACGGCATCGCGGCCAGCCCCCGAGCGGACCAGCAATCCCGCTGCCTCGGGCGCGAGCAGCGTGTTCCCGTCGTTCACTGACCGGACCGCGCGCACCAGTGCGTCCGGGTCCACGTCCTTGTACAGGAACCCGGCCGCCCCCGCCCGCATCGCGAGTGTCACCGCCGCCGGGTCGGCCGCGCTCGTGAGCACAAGCACCCTGGCGGGCAGCCTGCGGTCCCGCAGTTCCGCGAGCACTTCAAGCCCATCAAGGCCCGGCAGCTTCAAGTCAAGCAGGATGACGCGTGGCGCCAGCGCCGTGGCCAGGTCGACCGCCGCACGGCCGTCACCGGCCTCACCCACCACGTCGATATCGCCCTGAACGCTGAGCAGCACCCGCAGCCCCTGCCGGACAACCGGATGGTCGTCGGCGATCAGCACGCTGATCTGCACTGTCATGGCCGCCTCCGGGCCGCGGGCCCGGCGCCCCCGGAGTGCGCTCGCGCTGGGCGGCCGGCATCCAGCGGCACGGCCAGCCGGACGCTGGTCCCTTTCCCCAGGGCGGAGCGGATGGTCAGCGACGCTCCCGCGTCCGCGGCCCGCTCCCGCATCGAGGCCAGGCCGAGGCCGCCCGAGGCGGCTGCGGGGAGGAAGCCCCGGCCATCGTCCGTGACGTCCAGGGTGACCCGCTTCGGCCCCTGGCCCAGCGACACCTGCACCTCGGCGGCACCGGAGTGACGCAGCGCGTTGTGCAGCGCCTCCTGGGCGACCCGGTAGACCGCCGCGTCACGCTGCACGCCCAGCGCGGGGAGGTCCGCGCTGACGAACAGCACGCGGACACCATGGGCTTTGCCCGCGAGCAGCGCGTACCGGCGCAGCGATTCGGCGAGGCCGCCATCGGCGATGCCGGGGGGCGCCAGGCCGTCGATGACGGCGCGCAGTTCCGCGTGCGCCTCGCCGCCGAGCGCGGCGACGCTCTCCATCTCGGCAGCTGCCTGCGCGGGATCGCGGCTGACCAGCATGGATGCCGCCCTGGCCTTCACCCTGATGGAAAAGAGCTTCTGCGAAACAGCATCATGCAGGTCCCTGGCGAGCCGACCGCGCTCCTCGAGCACCGAAAGCAGCCGCCCCCGCTCGTACAGTCGCGCGTTGGTGAGCGCGATCGCGGCGTGCGCAGCGAACAGCGCGAGCAGTTCCTCATCCGCCTGGGTGAAACCACCGGGCCGGCCAGCGTTCGCGGCGAAGATGATGCCGAGCACCGCCGAATCGTCCTTGATCGGCACGCCGAGAATGTCTTTCAGCTCGGGATGGGCGTCTGGCCAGCCCTCGAACCGGGGATCGGCGCGGATGTCGGCGAGCCGGAGCGGCTGGCCCTCGCGCAGCAGCACCCCGAGCATGCCGTGCTGGCGTGGCAGCGGGCCGATCGCCTTCCGCTGGTTTTCCGGGATCCCGTCCACCACGAACTCGGCGAAACCCCCGTGGTCATCGGGAACGCCGAGGGCGGCGTACCGGGCGTCGGCCAGCGAGCGCGCCGAGCGCACGATCATCTACAGCACGTCATGCACCGACTGCTGGCGGGCAACCGCCAGCACGACCTGGCTGACCCGGTAGAGCACCTGGTCACGGCTGCCGTCCTGCGCCATGTCCCTCACGGTACCGTCGCGGCCGCCCCAGTGGATCGGCCGCCGGTCCTAGGACCATCGGCCGGCTGCCTGCCCGGACCCTCGCCCGATGCGCCGCCCCGCCATTCATTTCTAACGTAATCACATGACTACTTCACCCACCACCGGACTCGCGCCGGAAGCGCATCCGGGGCGCCTCGTCGCGGTACTCACCGGAGCGTCCCGGGGCCTCGGCCTCGCGCTGGCCCGTGGCCTGGCCGCCGAGGGCTATGCGCTCGTCATCGACGCCAGGGACCCGGTCGCGCTGCGGGCCGCTGCGGCCAGCCTGCCAGCTGGCACCGAGGTCGCCGCGCTGCCGGGCGACATCACTGATCCAGCGCACCAGGCGGCGCTGGCCGCCGCGGCGGCCGCGTTCGGCGGCCCGGACCTGCTGATCAACAACGCGGGGACGCTGGGCGCAAGCCCGCTGCCCGCCATCGCCGACTACCCCGTCAGCGAACTGCGCGACGCGCTTGAGGTCAACGTGATCGCGCCGATCGCCCTCACCCAGTTGATGCTGCCAGCGCTGCGCGGCCACGGCGGCGCGGTGCTCTGCGTCACCTCAGACGCGGCAGTGGCGGCGTACGCGGGCTGGGGCGGTTACGGCGCGGCCAAGGCCGCGCTTGAGCAGGCCTGCGCGGTGCTGGCCGCCGAGGAGATCACTCTCCGGGTCTGGCGGGTCGACCCGGGAGACCTGCGCACCGACATGCACCAGGCCGCCTTCCCTGGGGAGGACATTTCTGACCGCCCGCTGCCGGAGTCGGTGCTGCCCGGGTTCTTGAGGCTGATCGGTGAGCGCCTGCCCAGCGGGCGCTACCGTGCCGCCGACCTGCTGCCGCCGCGGGGCACGGGGGCGCTCGCGGCCGCTGGCCGCCCTGGCCACGACTCACCGCCCGCCGCATGATCATGGAAACCCCCGTGCGTACTCCTACGTGGACCGGGCCTGGCCTATCGAGGCGTACCAAACGGTATTCGCTTCCCAGCCAGGCAGCGCCGAGATGCCCAGCGCGAGCCGGCCGTTCACGGCGGAGATGGTTACCCGGCTGGTGGCGGGCGGGATCACTTTCGCGCCACTGACCCTGCACACCGGGGTGTCGTCGCTCGAGGGAGACGAGGAGCCCTACCCCGAGCCCTACGACGTGCCGCCCGCCACGGCGCGGCTGGTCGAGCTGACCCGGCGCAGCGGCGGCCGGGTGATCGCCGCAGGCACTACGGTGGTCCGCGCGCTCGAGACGGCGGCCCGGCTGCCTGGGGCCGCCGGCGCCGGGTGGACCGGGCACATCGTCACCCCCGCGGGCCGGCTGCTCGCGGTGGACGGGCTGCTGACCGGCCTGCATGAGCCGCGCTCCTCGCACCTGCTCATGCTCGGCGCGTTCGCGGATCCGGACCTGCTGCGCCGCTGCTACGACGCTGCGGCCAGGCAACGGTACCTGTGGCACGAGTTCGGCGACGTTCACCTGCTGCTGCCCTGACAGCGGACGCGGCCTGATTATCCAGGGGCGGCTGCCCGGGGTTGCCCAGGGGCCGGGTGCCCGGGAGGTAGCCAGGCGCGGGTAGCGTTACCTGCGCGATGGGCGCTCCGAATACCACCCTCCTGGTGACCCTGACCGGCCGGGACCGGCCGGGGGTCACCGCACGCCTGTTTACCGTGCTCGCCGCGCACGAGCTGAGCGTCCTCGACATCGAGCAGGTCGTCATCCGGGGCAAGCTGGTGCTCGGCGCCCTGCTCGCCTGCGCCCGTGATCCGGACCTGACCGCGATCCATCGCGGCGTCCGCGCGCTCGCCGCCGACCTGGGCCTGGACGCCGAGATCACGATGGGCTCCGGGGAGCCACCGCGGCGGCGCGGCCAGCTGCACGTGACGGTCCTGGGACGCCCGCTGACCCCGGCCGCGATCGCCGCGATCGCGGGTCAGATCGCGGTCGGCGGCGCCAACATCGACCGGATCGACCGGCTCGCCGACCGGCCGGTCACCTGTATCGAGCTCGACGTGTCCGGCGCCGACCCCGACGCCCTGCGCGCCGCGCTGGCCCGCCAGGCGGCCGAGCAGGGCGTCGACGTGGCGGTGCAGCGCGGCGGCCTGCACCGGCGGGCCATGCGGCTCGTCGTCATGGACGTCGACTCGACGCTGATCACAAGCGAGGTCATCGACCTGCTCGCGGCGCGCGCCGGGTGCGTCGACCAGATCACCAAGATCACCAACGCGGCGATGCGCGGCGACCTGGACTTCGCCGCGTCGCTGCGGGAGCGGGTCGCCATGCTCGCCGGGCTGGACGCGTCGGTGCTCGACGACATCCGGCGCGACCTGGAGCTCGCCCCGGGGGCCCGGACGCTGATCCGCACGCTCCGCAGGCTCGGCTACCGGTGCGGGATCGTCAGCGGAGGTTTCACCCAGATCACCGACCGGCTGGCCGCGGAACTCGGCATCGACTACGCGGCGGCGAACACCCTGGAGGTCGTCGGCGGCAAGCTGACCGGACGGCTGACCGGGCCGGTCATCGACCGGGCGGGCAAGGCGGACGCCCTCCGGCGGTTCGCGGCGGAGGCCGGCATCCCGCTCAGCCAGGCGGTCGCCGTTGGTGACGGCGCCAACGACCTCGACATGATCGCCGCAGCAGGCCTGGGCATCGCCTTCAACGCCCGGCAGGTGGTCAAGGACGCCGCAGACGCCTCACTGAGTGTCCCCTACCTCGACGCGGTGCTCTACCTGCTCGGTGTCTCGCGCGACGAGGTGGAAGCGGCCGACGAAGGCGACGCGGCCTGACCCGGGGAGATACCCGTCGCGCCCACACCAGGAGCGCCGCCCGCGATGGCCTGCTCGCTGTCGGGCCCCTCCGCCGCGCCCGGCGCGGGACTGTCTGGGCCGCCCCCCGAGATGCTCGCGGAGCGTCGCTTGGAGATCACGATGGCCGTCACCACGATCGCGACGGCGACGATGGCGACACCTGCGCGCAGCCCGAGGTTGTGGCTGTACTTGACCACGCTCGTGGCGATCAGCAGGGATACCAGGTTCATCACCTTGATCAGCGGGTTGATGGCCGGGCCCGCGGTGTCCTTGAACGGGTCACCGACCGTGTCGCCGATGATGGTGGCCTCGTGCGCATCGGAGCCCTTGCCGCCGTAGTTGCCGTCCTCGACGAGCTTCTTGGCGTTGTCCCAGGCGCCACCGGAGTTCGACAGGAACACGGCCATGAGGGCACCAGCCGCGATGGCACCGGCCAGGAAGGCACCGAGCGGAGCGTAACCGAACGCGAACCCGATCGCGATCGGGGTAAGCACCGCGAGGAGACCCGGCGTGGCCAGCTCACGCAGCGAGTCCTTGGTGCAGATGTCCACCACCCGGCCGTACTCGGGCTTCTCCGTGTAGTCCATGATCCCCGGGTGATTGCGGAACTGCTCGCGTACCTCGTAGACCACCCGGCCGGCCGCGCGGCCCACGGCGCTGATCGCCAGGCCGGAGAACAGGAACACCACCGCTGCGCCGATCATGACGCCGACGAGGACGTTCGGCCGGTCCACCGACAGGCTGAAGGGGGCCGCGCCCTTGCCGAGCGCGGCCACGACCGTGGTGCGGAACGAGCCAAACAGGGCGGTCGCCGCGAGGACCGCGGTCGCGATCGCGATCCCCTTGGTGATCGCCTTGGTGGTGTTGCCCACCGCGTCCAGGCGGGTGAGCACCTGGGCACCCTCGCCTGTCACGTCACCGGACATCTCGGCGATGCCCTGCGCGTTGTCGGAGACGGGGCCGAAGGTGTCCATCGACACGATCACGCCGACCGTGGTGAGCAGGCCGGTACCGGCCAGCGCCACCGCGAACAGCGCGATGGTCGCGTTGCCCGTGCCGAGCAGGAACGCCGCGTAGACGGCGCCGCCGATCAGCAGGGCGGAGTACACGGCCGACTCCAGGCCCACCGAGATGCCGGACAGGATGACCGTGGCCGCTCCAGTGAGCGAACTCTCGCCGATCTCCCTGACCGGCCGGCGGCTGGTCTCGGTGAAGTACCCGGTCAGCAGCTGGATGGCGCTGGCCAGGACGAGCCCGACGAGCACGGCGCCGATGGCCAGCAGCCGCGGGCTGCCGCCGTGGCTGAGGATGGAGGCATTGGTGACCCCCTTCAGCTCGCTGAACTTGGCCGGCAGGTAGAGGAAGGAAGCGCCGATGACGAGCACCAGGGAGATGATCGCGGAGACGAAGAAGCCCCGGTTGATGGCGGTCATCCCGCTGCGGTCGCCCTTGCGCGGGGCAACCACGAAAATGCCGGCTACCGCGGTGATTACCCCGATCATCGGCACGATCAAGGGAAAGACCAGGCCATCCGAGCCGAACGCGGCCTTGCCGAGGATCAGCGAGGCGACCAGCATCACCGCGTAGGACTCGAACAGGTCCGCTGCCATGCCAGCGCAGTCGCCGACGTTGTCGCCCACATTGTCGGCTATCGTCGCGGCATTGCGCGGGTCATCCTCCGGGATGCCCTTCTCGACCTTCCCCACCAGGTCGGCTCCCACGTCCGCCGCCTTGGTGAAGATGCCGCCGCCGACCCGCATGAACATCGCGAGCAGCGCCGCGCCGAAACCGAAGCCCTCAAGCACGCTCGGCGCGTTCGCCTTGTAGAGGATCACCACGACCGCCGCCCCGAACAGGCCGAGGCCGACGGTGAACATGCCCGCCACGCCGCCGGTGCGGAACGCGATCCGCATGGCGGGCCGCTCACCCGCGGCGCCCTCGCGCGCGGCGGCGGCCACCCGCACGTTGCCCCGCACGGCCAGCGACATCCCGGTGAACCCGGTCAGGGCCGAGAATCCAGCTCCCACCAGGAAAAATATGCTGCGGCCCCACCGCACCGACGCCGTGTCCGCGGGTAGCAGCAGGAGCACGAAGAAGATCACGACGACGAAAACACTGAGGGTGCGGAACTGTCGCCGCAGGTAGGCCGCGGCACCCTCCTGGATGGAACGGGCGATCTCCTGCATCTTCTCGGTGCCCTGGCTGGCGGCGAGCACTTCGCGGACCAGCCAGCCTGCCACGGCCAGCGCGAGCAGCGCGATCACGGCGACGACGACAACCCAGGTCAGGTTGGAGCCGCTCACACCGACCGCCCCACCGCCTGCGGCGAGGTTATACATCTGTCCTCCTTGACAGGGCACACGGCTCAGGTCCGCCCGTATTCGCCACTACCGTCACTGCGGTAGCCAGGCGTTGACACTGGATTTGCGCAAGTACGACCACGGCAGTGCCGGGAGTCTACGCAGGCTGCCACGCGGACGCGAAGCCGGGGGCACGACCTGAGTGTGTCGGGATGCGTTCGTAATGCAAAGGTAACCACACATTGATGCCGCTGGGCTGGCACATGGTCCCGGTGGGCGCGCCGACCGGCGGCCGTCAGACCGCCAGCGGACCGCCCGCACGCTCAGCCGGCATTGCCGCACCGCCTGCCGTCCGACCGCGCTGCCAGCGGACCTCCCGCACACCCGGCCCGCGTTCCTCGCCGACCGCGGCCGTCAGCCTGTGTAGTCGCCGGAAGGCCAGCTCATCCGGATGCTGAGCCCGGCGGCCGTCCGGGAGATCTTGACGTCGTCAGCGAGACCTGCGATCACGGCGAGGCCGAGCCCCTGCGGCAGGAGAGCTTCAGGGTCGTCCAGGCTGCCATCTGCACCGGGGTAGCCGTTATCGGACCCGCTGCCCGGCGCGGCGGAACTGTCGCTCTCGTGATCATGGGCGCCCTCGTGATCAAGGGCGCCGTCGTCATCCCGGGCGGCCGCGTCGGTCACGACCACCTCGAACCGCCCCCGAGTACCGGTCAGTTCGATCCGGACCGGCTCGGTCGGGCAGTGCGCGCGGTGCGCCTCCACTGCGCGGGAGCACGCCTCACCGACAGCGAGGCGGACCTCGTCGAGGAGCGCTTCCTGCACGCCGCTGCGCCGCGCTACCGCCGTGGCGACCAGCCGCGCCGTGCGTACGTGCACGGGCAGCGGCGTGAAGCTCATTTCAACTGTGGCCATCGATGCAGTTAGCAGCAGGCCGCTACTTCTCCGATTTCCGCGCGGTGATGGCCTCGTCCACGGTGTCGTGGATGCCGAAGACCTTCGTGAGCCCCGTGATCCGGAAGATCTTGAGTATGCGTTCCTGGGTGCAGACCAGATCCAGCGACCCGTCGTGCGCCCTGACGCGCTTGAGGCCGCCGACGAGCACCCCGAGGCCGGTCGAGTCCAGGAACTCGACCTTCTCCATGTTCACCACGAGCTGGTAGTGCCCGCCGTTGACGAGCTCGATGAGAAGCTCGCGCAGGCGCGGCGCCGTGTAGACGTCGATCTCGCCCTCCACGTCGACGACTTCAATCCCGTCCTTGGTGTGGTGGTCCAGCTTAAGATCCACAAATCCTCCAGCGCCATAACTGCCGTCGTTGTCTTCCAACCGGAGCGCAGCCGGACACTCCCGCCGGGTGGGCACCTAATCCCGTCGCGCATTCAACCACGCTCTGAGGTCATGTCTACACGAGTTCACGCTTCGAGGCACCTCGCCTACAGATGTCACACTGGGAGTCGATGGCTGCGCTGACCTCACTCGCCCCCGGGGCGGACCCTGCCGCCGCCCTGATCCTGCGCCTGGGCGCGGAGTCGGGACGGCTTGTCCACGTGGAGCACATCGCGGCGCGCACCGGGCAGCGGGCACCCTGGCCCGACTGGGTACCTGCCGAGGTCACCGCGCGATTCTCCGGCGCCGGGGTACCCGCGCCGTGGGCGCACCAGGCCGTCGCGGCCGACTTGGCCCGCTCCGGCCAGAACGTGATCATCTCGACTCCCGCCGCGTCCGGCAAATCGCTGGGCTACCTGCTGCCCGCACTTACCGCGGTACTGGAGGGCGCCACCGCGCTGTATATCGCGCCGACCCGGGCGCTCGCCGCTGACCAGTTGCGCGCCGTCCGCGCGCTCGGCATTGACGGCGTCCGGGCGGCCGTGCTGGACGGGGATACGCCCGCCGCGGAGCGCGACTGGGCCCGGGCCCACGCCGCCTACCTGCTCACCACCCCGGACATGCTGCACCACATGCTGCTGCCGCGGCATGCCCGGTGGAACGGGTTCTTCCGCAGGCTGCAGTACGTGATCGTGGACGAGTGCCACGGCTACCGCGGAGTGTTCGGCTCGCACGTCGCGCATGTGCTGCGCAGGCTGCGCCGGGTTGCCGCACACCACGGGGGTGCCGCGCGGCCGGCTGGCCCGGTGTTCCTGCTGGCTTCGGCCACCATCAGCGAGCCCGCCGCGTGCGCGCTGCTGCTCACCGGGCAACGCGCCGAGGAAGTGACCGAGAGCGCCGCGCCACGCGGGCCGCTCACGTTCGGCTTGTGGGAGCCCCCGCTCACCGCCGCGCGGGGGGAGGCGGGCGCGCCGATCAGGCGGACCGCCACCGCCGAGGCCGCTGGGCTGCTCGCCGACCTAGTGGCGCAGAATGTTCCATCCCTCGCCTTCTCCCGGTCACGGCGCGGCGCCGAGGCGGTCGCCATGGGCGCGCGGCGCGCGCTCGCCGAGGCGGGCACCCCGGGGCTCGGTGAGCGGGTCGCCGCCTACCGTTCCGGCTACCTCCCGGAGGACCGGCGCGGGCTGGAGCAGGCGCTGCGGACGGGAGCCATCACCGGCCTGGCCGCCACCACGGCACTGGAGCTTGGCGTCGACATCAGCGGCCTGGACGCCGTGCTCATCGCCGGCTGGCCGGGGACAAGGGCAGCGCTCTGGCAGCAGGCGGGCCGCGCCGGGCGGGATGGCCGGGGCGCGGTGGCCGTGCTGATCGCGCGCGATGACCCGCTGGACACGTACCTGGTCCACCATCCCGAGGCGCTGCTGCGCCGCCCCGTGGAAGCGACCGTGCTTGACCCAGGTAACCCGTACGTGCTGGCCCCGCACCTGTGCGCGGCCGCGGCGGAACTGCCGCTGACTGAGGCTGACCTGGCACTGTTCGGGCCGGAGTCGGTCGCGGTCACCGAGGCCCTCATCCGGCGCGGGATGCTGCGCCGCCGGGGGCCTGTCATCTGCTGGACCCGTCGTGGCCGCGCGGCGCGCACCGGCCTGCGCGGGACCGGGGGCCGTCCCGTCAAGATCGTCGAAGCGCCGACCGGCAGGCTGGTCGGGACGGTGGACGAGCCTTCCGCCCACGTGCTGGTGCATACCGGGGCCGTCTACCCGCATCAGGGCGAGATGTACCTGGTCGCCCGCCTGGACCTGGCCGACAGCGTGGCCCTGGTGGAGGCGGCCGACCCCGGGTACGCCACGTCCGCCCGGGAGGTAACCGCCATCGAGGTCGCCGCCGAACTGCGCCGGTCCGCGTGGGGCGGCGCCGCGGTGCATTTCGGTGACGTCCAGGTGACACGACAGGTCACCTCGTTCGTGCGGCGCGGGCTCGAGACCGGGCGGCCCCTCGGTGAGGTGCCTCTCGACCTGCCACCACGCACCCTGCGCACCCGCGCCGTCTGGTGGACCATCCCCGACAGCCAGCGGTCCGTCCTGGCTGGCCTGGGGGTCGACCTGCCCGGTGCCGCACATGCGGCTGAGCACGCGTCGATCGGGCTGCTGCCGCTGTTCGCCGCCTGCGACCGATGGGACATCGGCGGGGTTTCCGCCGATGTCCATCCCGCGACGGGCCAGCTGACCGTTTTCGTGTATGACGGTCACGACGGCGGTGCGGGCTTTGCCGAACGTGGCTACCGGGCGGCAGCGGAATGGCTCCGGGCCACGGCAGAGGCCATTCGCAGCTGCGAGTGCCAGGCAGGCTGCCCATCCTGCATCCAATC
>DAIRVB010000069.1:0-12312 GCA_036803065.1 Streptosporangiaceae bacterium | reverse complement strand
ACCCCGGAGCCCCGGGCGGGACCGGCGGAGGCACCGGGCCGGAGGCGAGCCAGTGACCGTCACGCGCATCCCGGTCGGCGGCGAGCGGCCGTATGAGGTGGTCATCGGCACTGGCGTGCTCAGCGAGCTGCCGTCCCTGGTCGGCAAGGCAGCGCGGACGGTGGTGGTCATCCATCCGGCCGGGCTGGCTGAGATCGCCGGCCCCGCGTGCGGGGCGCTGGCCGCCGCCGGGTACCTGGTCCATGCCGAGGAGGTGCCGGCCGGCGAGGCGGCCAAGGACATCGCCGTGGCGGCCGGGCTCTGGTCGCGGCTGGCCGCCCACCGGGTGACCCGGGATGACGCGATCGTGGGCATCGGCGGCGGGGCCACCACGGACCTGGCCGGATTCGTCGCCGCCAGCTGGCTGCGGGGGGTCCGCGTGGTCCTGCTGCCGACGACGCTGCTCGCGGTCGCCGACGCCGCGATCGGTGGCAAGACCGCGGTCAACATCCCCGAGGGCAAGAACCTGGTCGGCGCGTTCCACTCCCCGGCCGGGGTGCTCGCCGATCTGGCCGTGCTGGAGACGCTGCCGCGGGCCGATTACGTGAGCGGCCTGGCGGAGGTGATCAAGACTGGCTTCATCGCCGATCCGGTGATCCTTGACCTGGCCGAGGCCGACCCGGGCGGCGCCGTCGTCCCGCACGGCAGGCACACGCGCGAACTGGTTGAACGGACAGTGCGGGTCAAGGCCGAGGTGGTCTCGGCCGACCTGCGGGAGGCCGGGCGCCGGGAGATCCTCAACTACGGGCACACCCTCGGCCACGCGATCGAGCGGGTTGAGGGATACCGGATCCGGCACGGTGAAGCGGTCGCGATCGGCATGGTGTACGCGGCGGAACTGGCCAGGCTGGCCGGGCGCCTGGACGCGGGCGCGGTGGCCCGGCACCGCCGCGTGCTGGCCGCCGCCGGGCTGCCCACCGCGTACCTTTCCGGTGCCTGGCCGCAACTGCGCGAGGCGATGGCGGTGGACAAGAAGTCGCGCGGCTCCCGGCTGCGGTTCGTGATCCTGGAGGGCGTCGGGCAGCCGGTCATTCTCGACGACCCGCCAGAGGCGCTGCTGCGCGACGCGTATCGGGAGGTGCGTGCGGGATGAGGCAGGTGCTCGTGCTGAACGGCCCGAACCTGGGCCGGCTGGGCTCCCGTGAGCCAGACGTGTACGGCAGCCAGAACTTCGATGACCTGGTCGAGACGTGCCGGGCCAGCGGGCGCGCGCTCGGGCTGGACGTTGACGTCAGGCAGACCGACGACGAGGGGGAGATGATCCGCTGGGTCCACGAGGCGATCGACGCCAAGTGGCCCGTGGTGCTCAATCCCGCGGCGTTCACGCACTACTCCTACGCGCTGCGGGACGCGCTCGCCATGCGCACCGCTCCCTTGGTCGAGGTGCACATCTCCAACCCCGCGGCGCGGGAGGAATTCCGGCATGTCTCCGTCGTGTCGGCGGTGGCGGACGGCACCATCGCCGGGTTCGGGTACATGTCCTACCAGCTCGCCCTGCAGGCGATCGCCGGGCTGGCCGCCGCGGCCGAGGCGAGCCCGCAGCCGTGATCGTCATCGTCGGGTTCATGGGGGCAGGCAAGACCACCGTGGGTCACCTGCTCGCCGAGAAGCTGGGCCTGCCGTTCGTCGACACCGACCTGGTGATCGAGCAGCGCACCGGCCGCTCGGTCCGGCAGATCTTCGCTGACGACGGCGAGCCCGCGTTCCGCGCGCTCGAGCACGAGGTCACCGCGGAACTCCTGGACGGCCCGGACGCCGTGCTCGCGCTCGGCGGCGGGGGAGTGGAGCACCCGGCTACCCAGCAGTCGCTGAGCGCCAGCCACGTCATTTACCTCCAGGTCGGCTACGAGGAGTCGATGCTCCGGGTGGCCCACGACGAGTACCGGCCGCTGCTGCGGGCCCCGGATCTGCAGGCCATCTTCCGGCGGCGGCTGGCCACCTACGAAGCGGTCGCGACGCAGATCGTCGCCACGGACGGGCGGCGCCCCGAGGCAATCTGCCTGGACATTCTCGGCCGTCTCGCCTAGTGGCGTCCGCCGGTCTACTCGCCAGCTGGTCTAGTTACCAGCCGGCCTACCCGGCCGCCGGCCTGCTCACCAGCCGGCCTACTCACCAGTCTGATCGTCTACCTCTGCGCTGGGAGCGTTGCTCTTCACCGACTCGATCCCGTTCAGCGCAGAGTGCTTGCTCTCGTAGCTCTCGCTGGTCGCGACAACCTGTCCGTTGCCGGCCACGAGATTGAAGTGGTATTTGCCGCTGGTGCCTTTCTTCACGACGAACTTTCCAGCCATGTTTCCTCCTTGCCCGGACGAACCAGTTACGTCATCGGGTCGCTCAACTGCCCGCAGCCGCAGACAGCAAACGCACCCCGGCGCGATTCCCCGGCCTTCGGCGACCAGGATGTGTCGCCGAAGGACCATAGCTGAACGATTGACGTTCACTTTCTGCGCTGTATCCTGACGGGGAACGTTCAGCAATTCAGGTCTACTGATCGAGGCGGGGGTGGCGCGGTGAGCACGACGCAGGTGGCCGCCGGACGTCCACGCGATCCAGAGGTGGACCGCCGTATTGCGCAGGCGGCGCTCGACCTGTTCGCCGACGCGGGCTGGGCGGGCTTCGCGATGGAGACGGTCGCGCGCCGGGCCGGCGTGGGCAAGGCATCGCTGTACCTGCGGTGGAGCAGCAAGGAGGCGCTGCTGACCGACGCGGTGACGCTGCGCCTGGCCCGGGTCGCGGACGTGGACACCGGCACCCTGCACGGCGATCTCGTGGAGCTCGCCACCCAGATGCTCGATATCTACGCCGGGGGCACCGGCCGCGCCGCGCTGCGCCTCGGCCTCGAAGCGGCCGCTATCCCCGGCGTGGCGGAGCACTACGAGGCGATGCGGCGCGCCCAAACCCTCGCCGCCCGTGCCATCGTCCGCCGTGGCATCGACCGCGGGGAACTCGCCGCCGGCACGTCGGTCACGCTCCTGCTGGACACGCTCGTCGGCGGCGCCATGATGCACGCGCTGAGCACCCCGCCCGACAAGCAAGCCGACCTGGCCCGCAACATCAGCGCTCATGCCGCGCGACTGGTCAACTTTCTGCTGCGTGCCGTCACCGTGCCAACGCCGAACGGGGCATGACCCTGACAGCCAGCCTCGGCGCGGCCGGCGGCATCGCCATCACCGGCACCGCGCAACACGACGCCTGGCAGCGGGGCGTGCTTCCGCCGGTGGAAGAGGTCCGCCCGGGCCTGTGGTCGGTGCCGGTACCCATCCCGGACAGTCCGCTGCGGTACACCCTGTCCTACTCGTTCATCAGCGACGCGGGCGTCGTGATCGTGGATCCCGGATGGGACACCGCGGACGGCCGCAAGGCCGTTGCCGCCGGCCTCGGCACCGCGGGCGCGGCGCTGCACGACGTCGCGGGCGTGGTGGTCACCCACATCCACCCCGACCATCACGGCCTGAGCGGCTGGCTCCGCCGCGAAGGCGGCGGGTGGATCGCGATGCACCCTATGGAAGCCGAGAGCCTTCCTGGCCGGCTGTGGCGTAACAGTCAGGGTCAGGTCGGCCTCGATGAGGATTGGCTGCGCAGCCACGGCGTCCCGGACGAGGACCTCGCTGTCCTCGCCGTGGACGCGGACCGGATCGCCCACGTTCTGGACATGGCCGAGCCGGACCGGTTCCTGGGCGACGGCGACCGCGCGCCCATACCGGGCCGCGATGTCCGGGCAGTCTGGACACCGGGACATACTCCCGGTCATCTGTGCCTGCACGATGCCGCGGCCGGCGTCCTGCTCACGGGCGACCACCTGCTGCCCCGCATCAGCCCCAACATAGGCGTGAACAGGGGAGACGACGGCGACCCGTTGACCGCGTATCTCGCATCACTCGACCGCGCCACGAGCTTTCGCGCCAATGAGGCGCTCCCCGCGCACGAGTACCGGTTCCGCAACATCCACGCCCGCGCCGCCGATCTCATCGCCCATCACCACGATCGCAGCGCCGAGATCCTCCGCGCGATCGACCAGCTGGCCCAGCCGACCGCGTGGGCGATCGCGGCCCAGCTGACCTGGTCACGTGGCTGGCCGGCGCTGCACGGCATGATGCGCCGGATGGCACTCGCGGAAACACTCGCCCACCTGCACCATCTCCGCACCACCGGCGACCTCGTCCAGGGCACAGGCACGCCGCTGGTGTGGCGGCGCTCGCCCGCGTGACGAGCCGCATGATCTCGGCGCGTTACCCTCAGGAGCACACACCTACCCAACGAAATTCTGCGGCGGCTGCCATCGTGAAGGGATCGGGCTATGCGCATCGGGATGTCCCTGAACTACGCTGGCGGGTTCGCGGAGACCGTCGAGGAACTCGCCGATTACGAGAAGGCGGGCCTGGACATCGTGTTCGTGCCCGAGGCCTACAGCTTCGACGCGGTCAGCCAGCTCGGCTTCATCGCGGCCAGGACGCAGCGGCTGCAGATCGCCTCGGGCATCCTGCAGCTGTATTCGCGCACGCCCGCGCTGACCGCGATGACTGCGGCCGGGCTGGACTACGTGTCCGGCGGGCGGTTCGTGCTGGGCATCGGGGCGTCCGGGCCGCAGGTGATCGAGGGCTGGCACGGCGTGCGCTATGACTCACCGGTCGGCCGTACCCGGGAGGTCATCGAGATCTGCCGGAAGGTGTGGCGCCGCGAGCGGCTGGAGTACGCAGGCCAGCACTACACGATCCCGCTACCGCCGGATCAGGGAACCGGGCTCGGCAAGCCGCTCAAGCTGATCAACCATCCGGTCCGGGAACGCATCCCCATCGTGGTCGCGGCGCTCGGGCCCAAGAACGTGGAACTGGCCGCGGAACTGGCCGAGGGCTGGGAGCCGATCTTCTACTTCCCGGAGAAGGCCGCCGAGGCGTGGTCCGGCCCGCTGGCCGCAGGCCGGGCCAAGCGCGATCCTTCGCTGCCGCCGCTCGATGTGGTGGCCCAGGCCGGACTGGCCATCGGTGACGACGTGCTGGACTACCTGGAGCTGGCCCGCCCGATGCTCGCCCTGTACATCGGCGGGATGGGCCCGTCGCGGACCAAGGGCCGCAACTTCTATTACGAGCTCGCGGTCCGGTTCGGCTTCGAGGACGTGGCCGGGCGGATCCAGGACGCCTACCTGGATGGCCGCAAGGACGAGGCGGCGGCCATGGTGCCCGCCGAACTGCTCGCCGGGACCTCGCTGATCGGCCCGCAAGCGCTGGTGGCCGAGCGGCTCGCGGCGATGAAGGAGTCGGGCGTCACCACGCTGAACGTGACGCCGCTGGCGGCGACGCACGAGGAGCGGGTGCGGCTCATCGAGCGCGTCCGCGACCTGGCGGCGTAACCCGCCAGGTCGCGGCTGCGGTCAGCACGATCATGCCGGTTGCTCCGCCCGGGCAGTATGCTCCCGCGTCGCTGGTCGATCGTCACGCGCGCCGGTACCGGAACACCGCGATGGGTGTGAAGACTACGAAGAACAGCGCTGACCACACGAGGGCAAGGACGACATCGCTGCTGGACCCGAGGATCAGCGAGCGAACGGCGTTGACCATCGGCGTGATCGGCTGGTACTTCGCGAATGGCTGGAGCCAGCCGGGCATGGTCGAGGCCGGGACGTAGGCACTGGAAATGAACCCGAAGACAAAGGCGATCATCGACATCCCCTGGGCGGCCTGACCGCTGGGCGCGAACAGTCCCATCACGATGAAGGCGGTCGTGAGCGCGACGCCGTAGACGAGACACAGGCCCAAGGCGGCCAGGCCGTCGAGAAGGGTCCCGCCGAGGCGGAATCCGAAGAGGAAGCCGAAGGCAGCGGTGGAGAGGATCGACCACGCGTTCGTCGTGGAGTCGGCGAGTGTGCGTCCCAGCACGATTGAGTACCGCGGCAGGGGGAGGGAGAGGAGCCGGTCGGTGAAGCCCTGGACCCGGTCCTCGGCCACCGCGACGGCTATGCCGCCCCCGGTGAACAGGACGATCGTTGCAACGTAGGCCGGCACGAGGTAGTTGACGTAGCTCAACGCGCCAGCGTGGATGGCGCCGCCGAACACGTACCGGAAGCTGAACAGGAACAGTACCGACTGGACTATGCCCATGGCCCACAACCCAGGAGTCCGGATGTACTTCCGCAGCGCTCTGCGCGCGACCTCAAGGGAGGCCCGGGTCGCCCCTGGTGGCGCGCTCGGGCGGGTGATGGTCTGCGTCATGGTCATCGTGGACTCCCGTTCTGGACGCCGGCCGTGGTGGCCGGCGCGTCGGCGTGATCAGCGGTGAGGGTCAGGAAGACCTCGTCGAGCGTCGGCCGGCGCACGCCGATCTCGTCGACGGCAACCGCGGCGTCGTCGAGGCAGCGGATCACCGTTGCGAGGTCGCTCGCCCCGCCCGCGGTGGGCGCACTGGCGTGCCGGCTACCCCGGTCAAGTCTGGGCGGGTTCAGAGTTACGCGCTGGAGGATCTGGCCGACCTCGCCGAGCCGGCTCGAGTCGGCCACGGCGACCTCGATGACGTCGCGCCCGACGCTTGCCTTGATGTCGCTGAGCGCGCCGGCTGCAATGGCGCGGCCGTGGTCGATTACCACGACGTGGTCGGCGAGTTCATCGGCTTCGTCGAGGTCGTGCGTGGTCAGCAGGACATCGGTGCCGCCGCCGACGAGGGCGCGTACGGCGTCCCAGACTTCACGCCGGCCGGTGGGATCCAGGCCCGTCGTCGGCTCGTCGAGCAGCAGCAGCCGTGGCGCGCCGACCAGGCTGGCACCCAGATCGAGTCTGCGGCGCTGACCCCCTGAGTAGGTGCTGCACCGCCGGTCCGCGACTTCTTCCAGGCTGAGCTGCTCGATCACGATTGCCGCCGCCCGCCGCGCCGCGCTTCTCGGGTGCCCGAACAGCCGGGCGGTCATCTCCAGGTTCTCGCGCCCGGTCATTGTGGGCTCGACCGCGACGAACTGGCCGGCCAGGCCGATGTCCCGGCGGACGCTCACCGGGTCGCGCACGACGTCGCTGCCTCGCACGCGCAACTCGCCGCTCGTTGGCCGCAGGAGGGTGGCCACGGTCCGGACGAACGTGGTCTTGCCGGCACCGTTCGGCCCGAGGATCGCTAGCACCTCCCCGGGCGGGGCGATCAGGTCCAGGCCATCGAGGGCTGTGACCTTGCCGAACCGGGCGGTGACGCCGCGTGCTTCGAGGAGTGGCGCTTCCCGCGCCTGGATACTCATTTCGTGTTCCTCCGTGCTGGGTCGGTTGCGTGAACCGGTCCGCGAGAAGGTCACCGAGTATCCTGTGGAGTGCAATAACCCGATCGGATCTCGTTCCTGCGGGATCGGTTCGAGGATCACGGCCCCTGGTCAGGTGTTCCCGCACCTTGCTGGGGGCCGGTTCTCGTCATTGGTCAGCTCAGTGGCTCCTCTCGATGCCCGGGCTCTGCCCGCCCACTGCCGCGTCGGCGGACATGGTCTCCTCCAGGGCGGCGTTCGCCATAGCGGCGAGTTCAGGCGGGAACTCTCCGGTCTCGTGCCAGTGCGCCCACTCGTCCACGAGGGGGAACGAGCCTTCCTCGAGTTCGGACACGATGCCGCGCACCCACGCCAGTTCGGCCTCCTGCGTCATCAGGTGGTACTCGGACTCGAGCACGAACAGCCGCGGCAGCCACGGGTACCGGGCGAGCTCAGCCCGCTCGTCGGAGAGCGCCTGCTCCAGCGCCAGCGCCCGGTCGCGGAGGGCTTCGAGCACCTGGCCGGGGGTGAGCACCGTCATGAGCGCCAGCGCCGCTTCGAACTGCGGGTACTCCTTCACGGGCGTGCCGAGCAGTTCGGTCAGCCAGTCTTCCAGTTCGGCGCGCCCCGCGTCGGTGAGCCGGTACACGGTGCGCTCGGGGCGGCGTCCCTCGCGGCTCGCCTCCATCGCCTCGATGAGGCCGTGCCGGGCGAGGTTGTCCACGACCGTGTACAGGGAGCCGTAATTCAGCTTGATGCTGCGCTCTTTGCCCTGGGACCGCATGGTCGCGGCCATCTCATAGGGATGCATCGGCTGTTGGCGCAGGGTGGCCAGGACGGCCAGCGCCAGCGGGTTTGAGACCCTGCGCCGCTTACCCACCATGGCCTGCCCGCCTCTTCCCGTGTCCAGAGCTCCTGAGCCGTATATCCGTAGCCGAGTATACGGAAGAGGGTATCCGCCCGCAAGTATCATCTGCAGACTGCTCCGGGGAGCTGGCGCCAGACGTGCGGCGGGGGTGAGCGCGGAGTTGCTCTAAACGGGCGGAGCGGTATCTGGGCGGCCCAGGAAGCGCGTGACGTCCAGCGCTTCGTCATCCAGGGCCGCCGCGTCCGCCGCGGAGAGCCGGCCGAAAGGTGAGATCTCGACCTTGCCCCTGGGCATAGCCCAGGTGGCGGCGGCCCGGCCGCGGACGAGCGCGAACGGCCGGAAGAGCCCGTTGACGGTGACGATTCCCGCGGCCGAGCCCAGGATCGGCTGGCGTGACGCCCAGCCGAGCAGCAGCGGATCGTACGGGCCAAGCAGCCGCGGTGACGGCAGCGGCCCGCGGTCCGGCTGCCCGGCGAGCGCCGCGAGGCCGTCATCGCGCAGGCCCAGCCGGGAAGCGATCGCCGTCAGCCCGCGACGGGCGTCGCGGAGCGGCAGTCCAGCCCATTTGGCGAGGTCACGGTCGGTGGCCGGGCCGTGCCCGGCCAGGTAGCGGCGGGCCAGCATGGCCAGCGCCCGGTCCCGGTCCACCGACTTGGGGGGCGCCCCCAGCCAGTCCCGTACCAGCACATACGCGTGCTCGCTGCCGACCATCGGTCCCCGCACGCAGATGCCGCGCAGGCTGGCGAGCATCAGGACATGCACCAGCGCCTGGCCTTGAGTACGCACCCCGGCCGCGCTGATCCGCTCGCCGAGCTGTCCCCGGGTAAGCGGCCCGTGGCGCTCCAGGGAGCGTTCGATGACGCGGACACCCCGGTCCGCCGCATCCGGGGAGACGCCCTCCTGGCCAAGTCGCCGGGCGTTGCCTGCCAGCAGGGGCGGGGTCGTCAGCTGATGCAGCCACCAGTAGTCAGCGCTGCGGACGAGGTGCAGCGTGCCGCGGTTCAGCCAGGTGATCAACAGCGAGCGGCCGGCCGTGAGCGCCCCGTCGACGTCCGCGGCGGACAGCCCTGCGGTCCGCGCCCGGACAGCCAGCCGGGCTCCCCGCGGATCCTGCCCCTGCACCGCGAGCAGCCGTTCGGCGACGTCCACGGGGTCGCTGGCGCGGGGCCCGGACAGCAGTTGCGCGGCGCACCGCTCCGCGGTCACCGCCACTTCCCTGGCGGCCTCCCCGGCGGCGGGGGCACTACCTGTCATGGCCCGATCGTGCCACGGGCCGCCGTCAGAATGCCCTGCTGTGAGCCGGCCGGAGATCATCGGGCAGGATGGCCGGGTGGCTGGATCCGAGAGCAAGATGCACGTGAGGACGGCCCGTGCCGACGACGCGGCCGGGCTGGCCGAACTGGACACCGCCGCGTGGTCGGCGGAATCGGGATTCCCATCGATCCTCCAGCGGACCGCTGCATCGTTCTTCACGCCGGATAACCCGCCAGCCAGTCATCTGGTCTGCGAGATCGACGGCCAGGTCGTCGGGTACCTCGTGTTGCGGCCGCCCACCACGCTCCCGGAGAACGCGCACGTCATTGGGGTATTCGGGCTCGCCGTCGCGCCCGCGGCCCGGCGCTTGGGGGCAGCTTCCGCGCTGCTCGCGGCCGCCGAGCAGCGCGCCAGGGCCGCCGGGGCACGCAAGCTCAGCCTCCGGGTGCTAGGCACCAACGAGCCCGCCATCCGCCTCTACGACCGGCTCGGTTTCGAGCGGGAGGGCGTTCTGCGCGGGGAGTTCTTCATTAATGGCGACTACATCGACGATCTGCTGATGGCCAAGCACCTCGAGCCAGTGCTCTGGACAATCGACGGCAGCACGTCGAAGCCGGGAACGAGATAGCAGACCGGGATCGGCAGCAGGAAACACAGCTTCTGCGGCCGGGCCGGCGGCCGTACAGTCAGGGCATGCCCGACATCCACGCGAAACGCCGCGAGCGCCTGCAGGCAGTGGTGGCGAGCCTCGGCGCCGATGCGGCGCTCATCACCAGTCTGGTCAACGTGCGCTATCTCACCGGGCTGGCCAGCTCGAACGCGGCGTTCCTGATACCCGCCGGCGGACCTGGCGTGCTGGCCACCGACGCGCGGTACGCGCTGGCCGCCGTCCGGGACTGCCCGGATCTCGAACTCGCCGTCAACCGCCTGGTCGCCCCGGCCCTCGCGGGCCTCGCCGCCGACCGCGGGCTCGCCCGCCTGGCATTCGAAGCGCACGAAGTTACCGTCGAGGGCCACGCGGCACTCGTGGCCGCCACGCCAGGCGCGACATTCATTCCGCTCGGACGGGCGGTGGAAGAGCTGCGGGTCGTGAAGGACGAGGATGAGATCGCCTTGCTCGCCCAGGCGTGCGCGATCACTTCGGCGGCCTTCAACGACGTGCTGCCACACATCGGTCCCGGCCTGACCGAACGCGACCTCGCCGCGGCATTGGAGCGTGCGATGAGCGACCGTGGAGCGGAAAGGCCGGCCTTTGACACCATTGTGGCCAGCGGACCCAACGGATCTATCCCGCATCATGTGCCGACCAGCCGTGCATTGTCCCGGGGGGACCTCGTCACGGTGGACTTCGGTGCCCGCTACGGCGGCTACCACGCCGACATGACCCGCACCGTCGCGGTCGGTGAGCCTGCCGCGTGGCAGCGAGAGATCTACGCGCTGGTCGCGGCCGCTCAGTGGGCGGGCGTGGAAGCGGCTACGCCCGGCGCTGATGTGGCGGATGTGGACGGGGCGGCCCGCGACCTGATCGAGGAGGCTGGCCACGGTGAGCATTTCACGCACGGCCTCGGCCACGGTGTCGGCCTGGAGATCCACGAGGCACCGATCATGGGGCACGACAAGACAGGTAGACTGGCGGACCGGGTCCCCATCACCGTCGAGCCAGGGATTTACCTTCCTGGCCAGGGCGGCGTCCGGATCGAGGACACCCTGGTGGTGCGTGCCGGCGCCGGGACTGCGGTACCCCGAGAACTGCTCACCACGACCACGCGGGAATTGCTCGCCCTCTGACGGGGGGCGGGTTTCCCCCCGCACGCAGGAGACACGACAGACGTGGCCACCACGAACGATCTCAAGAACGGCATGACGCTGAATATCGACGGTCAGCTCTGGAACGTCGTTGATTTTCAGCATGTCAAGCCCGGCAAAGGCGGCGCTTTCGTGCGCACGCGGCTGAAGAACATCATGTCGGGGAAGGTCGTCGACAGGACCTTTAACGCCGGTGTGAAGGTCGAGGTGGCCAGCGTCGATAAGCGCGAGATGCAGTACCTCTACCGCGAGGGCGAGGATTTCGTCTTCATGGACACGGAGGACTACGACCAGCCGCACATCCCGGCGGCGACGGTCGGCGATGCCGCCGACTACCTGCTTGAGGAGCAGACGGCCGTGGTGGCGTTCAATGACGGAGTACCGCTGTATGTGGAACTGCCTGCCGCGGTGGAGTTGACGGTCAGTCATACCGACCCCGGCGTGCAGGGGGACAGGTCCACCGGCGGCACGAAGCCGGCCACGCTGGAGACCGGAGCGCAGATCCAGGTCCCGCTGTTCATTACGACCGGCGAGAAGATCAGGGTGGATACCCGCACCGGCGACTATCTCGGCCGGGCGTGACATCCCTCCGTGCCTGCGCGAAGCAAAGCCCGCAAGCGGGCACTTGACGTCCTGTTCGAGGCTGAAGTGCGGGATGAGCCCGTGCTCGAGATGCTGGATCAGCGAGCCGACGAGGCCAGCCCGCCGGTCCCTGAGTACGCCCGCGAACTCGTCCGCGGTGTCCAGGCGCACCGCGAGCGGATCGACGAACTGCTGGGCCAGTACGCGCAGGGCTGGGCGCTGGACCGGATGCCGGCGGTGGACCGGAACCTGCTCCGGATCGGGCTCTATGAGCTGCTGTGGGCCGACGACGTGCCGGACGCGGTCGCGATCAGCGAGGCGGTGCTGCTGGCCCGGGACCTATCCACCGAGGCGTCCCCCGGGTTTGTGAACGGCTTGCTGGCCCGCCTGCTCGATCTCAAGCCGACGCTGCAATTGTGACGCGGCCAAGCAAGCGCTGAGCCAGCAAGCGCTGAGCCAGCAAGCGCTGAGCGAGTTTCCTTGCTTGGCCCTCAGGCGGGGGCGAAGCGCAGCCTGAGGCCGAGCCTGCGCAGGACCGAGAGGAACCACAGGGTGG
>DAIRVB010000068.1:0-12370 GCA_036803065.1 Streptosporangiaceae bacterium | reverse complement strand
GCACTGGGGTGGGCGGCGCGGTGGCACATGGCATGACCACGCGGTGCCTGATCGCCGACGACCAGGCGATGGCCGAGCAGGGCTTCGCCGCGGTGCTCGCGTCCCAGCCGGGCATGGTCGTCGTCGGCCAGGCCGTTGACGGTGCTGACGCGGTAAGCCAGGCGCGGCGACTGGAGCCCGACGTCGTCCTGATGGACGTGCAGATGCCGGTCATGGACGGTCTGCAGGCGACCCGCCAGATCCTTGGCGGCCCGCCCGGCCGGCACCGGCCCCGGGTGCTGATGCTGACCACATTCGACCTTGACGACTACGTGTACGAGGCGTTGCGCGCGGGGGCCAGCGGCTTCGTGCTCAAGGACGCGCCCGCCGTCGAGTTGGTCCACGCGGTCCGCGTGGTGGCTGCCGATGACGCGTTGCTGGCCCCGCCGCTGACCCGCCGGCTGATCGCCCGCTTTGCCCGGCGGCCGCGCCCGGACCCGCCGCCCGCCTCGCTCGGCGCACTCACCCACCGCGAGACCGAGATGCTGCGGCTGATCGCCCGTGGCCTGTCCAATGCCGAGATCAGCGACGCGCTGGTCATCGCCGAGCAGACCACCAAGACCCACGTCGGCCGGATCCTGGCCAAGCTGGACCTCCGCGACCGGGCTCAGGCCGTTGTGCTCGCCTACGAATCCGGCCTCGTCACCCCAGGCGTATAAGGCCCGGGCCGTTGCAGCCGCTCCACTGGGAGCGGTTTCCGGCCTCAGACTGCCCGAAGCAGGCGCTGCGGATCGGCGGCCGAGATTTCGCGGGCCGCGATGACGGCTGAGCTGACGCTGTGGCCGACCGCCCGCGCCACGGGCGGCGGGAAAGCGTTGCCTATCTGGCGGTAGGCCGCCGTCTTGCGTCCCCAGAAGCGCCAGTCGGCTGGGAAGCCCTGGATGGCGGCCGCCATGGGCAGCGTCAGCCTCGGCAGGTGGTGGATGGAATGGGTCGCCTTGGGCGGTGCGTCGGCTAGGCCCTTGCCGTCGACCTGCAGCTTGAGCCATGCCTCCCTGGCCCGTGTCGGGCCGAGATCGGGACCGCCGTGTTTGCGGGAACCGCCGACCAGCGTCGGGCCAATGCCATTGGCCTTCCTGGCCCAAGCGTCTGCGCCCATCCAGCCGCCTGCGGCCATCATGTCGCGCAGGGTCTCGCCGACGGTTGGCGGCGTTTTGATGGGGCGCGGCCACTCGAAGTGATCGTAGGCCGCTGGCTTCATGGCGACCAGGATGAAGCGCGGGCGCAACTGCGGCACACCAAACTCGCTGGCGTTCAGTACCTGCCAGTCGGTCTGGTAACCGAGATCCTGAAGCCGGCCGAGCACCTGCTCGCGGTAACTGGCGAAGCGGGCGGTCGACAGCCCACGGACGTTCTCAAGCATGACCGCCGTCGGCTCGCACTCCTCGACGAGGCGAAGGGCCTGAGGAAACAGGTCACGCTCGTCGTCAGCGCCGAGCTGCTTGCCAGCGATCGAGAACGGCGGGCATGGAACGCCACCGGCCAGCAGGTCCACGCCGCGGAAGTCGGCACCGTCGAAGCGGTGGACGTCGAGCTCCACGACGTTCCACTCGGGCCAGTTCAGCCGTAGCGTTTCGCAGGCGTCCGGGTCGAGTTCCACCGCGGCTACATGAGAGAAGCCCGCCTGCTCCAGGCCCAGTGACTGACCACCGGCACCAGCGCAGATTTCCAGGCAGGTCAGCTCAGGCACGGGCAATTCAGGCACTTTCAGCTCAGGTACGGTCAACTGAAGCACGGGCAACTCAGGCACGGGGCGTCCTCACGAAGCCGCACTCTACCGGCGCTCATGATCAACTGCACGGACTGATCGCACAGACGTTCGACGTGTTGCCGTGGTCGGTGTCAGGTCAGCCCGCCCCAGGGCGTGTCCCGTGGATCTTGGTGGATGCGGGCGGTGCCGATCCGCGCCGCTGAAGATCCACAGGACACGCCCTAGGTCCAGGAGCGTTCCAGGCCGTCGATGAGCGCGGCGACGGCCTGGTTGAGGGGGTGGGCACCCCAGTCTCCGAGGAACCGCTGCTGCTCGCCGAGGAGGCGCGGGCTCCGGAGTTCAACCAGTTCACCATCGAGATGTGCCGGGCGGCCGGCTTCACCCCCACCGTGTACGAAGGCACCGTCGAGAGCATCCGCGCCGCCGATCTCGTTGCCCAGGGGCGCTGCTAGCCGCGGATCAGACCGCAGGCTGACCGGGCGGATCGATGGCGGGCTCGATAGGCCTGGCCGGCGGCAGCAGATGGTCTTCCACCCACGCCAGGCCCATCACGCCGAGCAATACGATCGGCGCAAGCAGCGGTACTAGGACATACATGGCGAGTCCTCGGGGATGCCGCGGACGGCGATCCCGGCGATAACTCCCATAACGCGTACACTTCCATAACCGACTCCTGTGCTGTAATTAGCTAATGGCCGGGTTTGGTGCCTGGTCGCCGCCTGGGCTGAGCCCTGCCGCCGCATCGCGATACCTTGCCGTCTGGCTTGTCAGTTTCAGCTAACCCCACGCGGGCCCGCGGTGGAAACAGCGGAAAGCGCAAACGTCATCATCCAGATCGATCGCGTGCCATCCGCGCAGCTCAGGGCGGCGCGGATGGCACGCGATGCGTTACTTACTGGGCTGCGGTGTCACGCATGAGATCTTTGGGTTCACGCCGACATAGTTGAGGGGGCCAGCAACAATCGTCAGGGCGATCGTTCCTACCTTGACACAGCTGTTGTAGGACCCGTTGAAGTAATGACGCTGGCCGGCCGCTATGGCACCAATAATCAGCCAGATGATGAGTATCAGCGATCCAATTTTCATTTGCTTACCTCCGAAACCCACATTCCACAGGGGTGATACACAGTACGCCTGCTTTGTGATCCGCGATCATGGTGATCCGCGGTCATCGCCGGCGCCGGGGTGCCCAGCCCGTGCCCACGCCCGAGAGGTGCAGGGCGAGGCAGGCCAGTCCGAGCAGCATCAGGCTGGTGGCAGAGAAGACCGCGCTGGTAGCGGTGTTCGTCGCGTTGATCAGGAACGCGATGATGAAGAGGGCGACTGCGACGTAACCCAGCATTGCCAAGATCCTTCCGTTCGGTGGCGCAGAGTAATTAAGGCTCGGAAAAGCCGCAGGGCGGCCGGTCGGCTCGCAAGCTACCCAGCCCGGCCGGGTTTAATCAGGGCACCGGCAAACATACCTGCAAGCAGCATGGATGCTCACGACGCATAAGATGATGCGGCCGCCCGCGCGCGGGTAGGTAACGAGTGAGGACGCAGTTAGGTAACGAGTGAGCGGGTTGCCCAAGCCTCGGCGGGGAAGGCAGCAACCGCCGACATGCACCGCGAGCCTCCCGGAGATAGAAGCAATTCGAGAGCTGCCGGGGTCCGGGGACAACTGTAAAACAGCCTAGTGGCTCTGGGACTTTCCGGAAAGGGCAGCCTGCCAATCAGGGGCGGGGCCGTGACTGTTCGCCAGCGCCAGCGCCCGCGTCGGCGGCGGCCAGGCTAGTGGCGTCGCTGGGCCGCCTGCAGGCCGTTGATGAGGGTGTCGAGGCTGGCGGTGAACTGCTCGTCGCGGTCGTCGGCCCACACGTATTCGCCGAGGGCAGCCAGCACGGGGAAGCGGTCGGCGGGCAATGACCGGACGAATGCGTGCAGATCGCGCCTGGTCGCGGCGTCCTGAACGCGTTGCTCGCTGGCGGTGGTGCGGTCGCTCAGCGCGAATCCGATGGTGTAGTCGTAGATCAGCCGGAAGCCACGGGCGGTCTGGCGCTGGGGCAGGCCTGCCGTGTGCAGTGGGGCGAGGAATGCCTCGGCCAGGGCCAGGGAGTGGGGGCTGAGCGGGTCGCGGGCCCTGAGCAGCCCGGCTATGCCGGGGTGGTCCTCGAGGACGGCCCGCAGCCGTTGCGCGAGCGCCGTGACCTGCCCGGTCCAGGTGAGGGAGGGATCGGCCCGGCAGTCGATTTCAGCCAGGACGCCGTCGAGGACGAGGTCGTAGAGCTGCTCCTTGCTGCGGACATGGCGGTATAGCGCGCCAGGAACCACGCCGAGACGGGTGGCGAGGGCGCGCATGCTGAGGGCCTCCACGCCGTCGCTGCTGATGACCGCGAGAGCCTCGGCGACGATGCGCTCGCGGGTGAGCGTGCGACGGCGGTTTTCCGCATCGGCCGGGGGCATGAACCACAGCGGGCGGGTGCCCGCGCCACCGCCGTCGTGCTGCGGCTGGTTTGTCATCTCACCTCCAGGTTGACCGTGAACAACGTTCACTATATAGTGAACGGCGTAGCTCGGAAGCGAATGGTGTTCACTCGAGCGGTGTTCTTCCGGGGCCGCCGGGCCACTGGCCCGGCCAGATGCACAAGGGAGAACCTCATGACTGTAGTGACTAGCTGGGATTTGTTTGAGGATCTGCGTGCCGCGCAGGACGAGATGATGCGGATGAACGCCGGGCGCACCTGGCGCTCCGGCCAACAGCACGAGGGCGCTACCAGTGCGGCAGCCTGGGCGCCTGCGGTCGATATTTCCGAGCGCAAGGACGCCTACCTGGTTGCGGCCGATCTCCCCGGCGTCAAGACCAGCGACGTGGAGATCACGTTCGAGGACGGCCTGCTGACGATCCAGGGCGAGCGGCACTCCACGCACGACGCCGCGGGGGAGAAGGTCCACCGCAGCGAGCGCCGCTACGGCGCCTTCCGCCGCTCGATCACGCTGCCCAGCCATGTTGTGGCGGACAAGATCGAAGCCTCGGCGCAGGACGGCGTGTTGCAGGTCCTGGTGCCCAAGGCAAAGGAAAATCAGGCCAAGCGCATCAAGGTGCGTGGCGGCCAGGGTAGTGCCGCGCTCACGCCAGGTGCGAGCACCAAGAACGGCAGCTGACAGCAAGCCCGGACCAGGCCGGCCCATGGCCGGACCTGGTGCCCGCGGCATCTCACCCTCCGGCCGGCACTGTTGGACGCATCGGTGCCGGCCGGAGGCGGACGTCTGCCGGCCTCCCGACGGGACCCGCGAGGGGCGCGGCTACCTGCGGCGCCGGACCCGCACCAGTTGCCGCTCCGGCTGCTCGGCCCGGTCCGCATGGGTGTCGTCCGTCAGTACCTGGGTGATCCTGGCCAGCAGCGCGGCCCGGGTGAAGGGCTTCTCGATGACCGGCGTCCCGGACTCGGGCCAGCCGTCCGTGCCCGCCGTTGGTTCGCCACCACCGGGCCGCTGATATCCCGACATGAACAGCACCCGGATGTCAGGGCGCATCGTCTTGACCCTGGCGGCAAAGGCCTCGCCAGTCATGCCCGGCATGACGACATCCGTCAGCAGCACGTCGGCGCGCGTCCCCGGGTCCTCAAGGACGTCCAGAGCATCCTGGCCGTTTGCTGCCGTGATGACCCGGTAACCGGCGCTGGTCAGCACCCGGTGCGCGACCTCCCGGATCGCGGCCTCATCGTCCACTACGAGTACCACGCCGGCATACTCTCGCGCCCCCCCAGGGTGGGCGGCCGCTCCGGACCCGGAGCCGGGAGCGGCGGGCAGTATCACCGTGACGGTGGTCCCCTGATCTGGAGCCGACCGCAGCCACGCCCGGCCGCCCGCCCGCGCGGCGAACCTGCTGACCGCGGAGAGGCCGAGCCCCGCCGCCTGGTCTCCGCTCTTCGTGGTGAAGAAAGGCTCGAATGCTCGCTCGGCGGTCACCGCGTCCATGCCCGCGCCGGTGTCGGTGATACGAAGCTCGACGTAGCGCCCGGGGAGCAGTTCAGCGAGGTCGGCCCCGTCCTGCCGGTCAGGCACGGAATTGACGGTGTCGATGTTTGCGCTCTCGATGGTGACCCGGCCGCCCGTCGGCATAGCATCGCGGGCGTTCACCGCGATATTCATGATCACCTGTTCGAGCAGCGCGGGATCGGCCTGTACCGGCCACAGGCCCGCGTCCTGCCGGGTGACGAGCGGGACGCGCTCGCCCAGCATCTCGCGCAGCAGCCGGGTGACGTCGTTGATCAGCTGGCCGAAATCCAGCAGTACCGGCTTGCCCTCTTCCCGCCGGGCGAATGCCAGCAGGTGCTTTATCAGCCTCTTCGCGCGGTCGGCGGCGTCTTCTATCTGCTCCACGTCCCAGCGGACGGGCTCCCACCTGGTCGCGCTCTCCGTCGCCTCCGCGACGCTCACCTCGTCGCGGACCAGGCTCGCATAGTTGCCGATCACGGTGAGCAGATTGTTGAAGTCATGCGCGATTCCGCCTACGAGCTGCCCCACGCTCTCGGCGCGGCGCGACTGCTGCAGTTCCTGTTCGAGCCGGCCAATCTCGGCGCGTGCCTGCGCCGCGCCGCTGGCGTCCTCGATGAAGATCGCGAGGTAACGCTCACCGGCGGGTGGCTGGATCGCAGATCCGGTCAGGTGGACGAAGACGATGCCGCCGTCCTCGCGGACCAGGCGCGCGTCCGCCTGGATCTGGTCAGTTCCGCCAGAAACGACGCTGTGGATCAGGATCTCGAGCGCAGGCTGGTCGTCGGGGTGGACATCCCCCAGGAAGTCCGCCCGGCCCAGTTCCGCCGGGGTGTAGCCGGTCATCTGGCAGAACGTCTCGTTCACCGCGAGGTAGGCGTTCGGCCGATCAGCGATCAGGCTGGTCACGAGCATGCCGACCGGAATGCGGCCGAACTGCTGGCGGAACCGTTGCTCGCTGGCCCGCAGCGCCCCGGCCAAGTCCCCGGCCGCGACTTCTGCAGGCCACTCATGCCGTGCGGAGATGTCTTCAGGTGCCACTGATTCCCCCTTCGACCCGAGCCCCGGCCGCCCCGGCGCGAAGGTGGACCGGGGCCGCAACGGACAAGGCTCAACGTATTGTGACTTTAGGTAATTACACACTACCGCTGCGTATTCGGTCGAGCTACGCCCGGCCCGTCCTCGCCGCCCACGGCAGGCTGGATTGCCCCGGCATCGCGCCAGGCTGCCTGGGCAGCGCGAGATGAGCTTGCCAGCACCGTCCGCCGAGCCTGGCGTGAGCACGCGCTCCCAGCGCCGAAGCCAGGGTGTCCAGCGCCGCCTGCGCCGTCGCCGGGTCGCCGATCGCCTGGTCGTCTCCGGCGGCGGAGGTGAGGGTCAGCTCGATCTCGATGAGGTGCTGGTCGGCCCGCACCGTGACGTGTGCCTGTGCTGGCGGGCTGGCGGTCACCATGCCGAGCAGCATCAGCTCGACGACGTCGGCGATGACGGGTATTTCGGCCGCGGCCAGATCTGCTGCTTGCTCGTCGCCATCCACGGTGAGCGGCGCCGCGAGCAGCCACGCGCTGCGCTCATGCAGGGCGGGGGCCAGCTGGGTTTCAGGCTGGACGGACTGCCAGGGCCCGTCAACCAGCCAGCGCAATGCCCCGGACGCCGCGTTCAGCTGCTTGATCACCGCGTCGAAGTGAGGAGCGGCCGGCGTCGAACGGGAGATCATCTGCAGTTCGAGGGTGACCGCGGTGAGCTCCTGGATCGGTCCGTCATGCAGGAAGTCGATGAGCTCATGGCGTTCACGCGCGCGAAGCCGGCGGGTGAGCCGCAGCAGCCGCCACGCCTGGGGTTCAGCGGTCGCCGCCTGGCTCCCGCCCGTCAGTGCCGCCGCTGCAGGGCGCGCGCGCGAACCTGGGGCGATGCCCACGTACCCTTCGGGTGGCGGCGCGGAATCCGGCTCATGCAGCGCACGCACGGCGTCGACCAGTTCGCCTATCTGGAACGGTTTGGCCAGGCTTGCGACCCCGTCCGGGAGCGGCTCGGGGAAACCGCCGCTCATGACCAGGCACCGCCTGGCGGCGGAGGGATCTTCTGACAGCAACGCTTCCACTAGGTCCAGGCCTCGCTCACGGCCGAGGTGTGCGTCGACGAGCACCGCGTCGTACCGGCCAGGGTCCATCCCGCGCGCTTCGGCGAGCGTGGCCGCGACGTCGACCTGGTAGCCGCGGGCGGCGAGGGCGCGGCGGATCAGGATTCGCAGGTCCTCGACATCGTCGAGGACGAGAACCCGTGGGCCCGCTGAACTCCCAAGCACGGCGTCAGCCCTCTCGATGCGCCCCGGCCCGGCGCCGCCTGTTTAACGACATTCGCATTACAAAGAGTAGCTTAATCATGACAGGTAGTGAATCGGAGCACGGCTACTGGGGGTACCCCGGAGGCAGGTCTCTCGCCGTCGCTCACGAGCGCCGGCCAAGCATGGAAAGGGGCCCGCAGATGAACGGCATCAGCGCAGCTGAAAGCAGCACGGTAGCGGCCGGCGCGGGGCAGGCCAGTTCCGCGAAGCGGCGGATCACCGTGTTTCTCCTCGACGATCACGAGATCGTCCGCCGCGGCCTGCGGGATCTCCTGGAGGCCGAACCGGACATGGAAGTGATCGGAGAGGCCGGGACCGCGGTGTCGGCGATAAACCGGATGCCTGCGCTGCGGCCCGATGTGGCGGTGCTCGACGTGCGACTGCCGGACGGCGACGGGGTGTCGGTCTGTCGTGAGATCCGCTCCACGCTTCCCGAGACGGCCTGCCTGATGCTCACCTCGTATGGGGATGACCAGGCACTCCTCGGTGCGATCATGGCTGGCGCCGCGGGTTACGTGCTGAAGCAGACCTGTGGCTCCGACCTGGTCAACGCGGTGCGCACGGTGGCCGCTGGCGGGTCGATGCTCGACGCGCAGTCGACACAGCGGGTGATGGGGCGGCTGCGGGAACGGATGGCGGGTGTGGACCCTCTGTCGGCTCTGACCGATCAGGAGAAGCGGGTCCTGGAACTGATCGGCGAGGGACTGACGAACCGGCAGATCGCCGAGCGCATGGTCCTGTCGGAGAAGACCGCCAAGAACTACGTGTCAGCCGTGCTCACCAAGCTTGGCATGCAACGCCGGGCGCAGGCGGCCGCGTTCGCGGCGCGGCTCGCGGAGAGCCACACCGATTGAGTCACCAGGATTCGACGGTCTTTCCTGACGGCACCCGGCGGCAGTTCATCCGAGCCTCCCCATCGCGGGCAGCCACGCCATCAATAGCCACCCCAGCTCGTATGGCCGGCACTCGTGGTCGACCGTGCCGGGCCGGAATACCCGGTCAAGCGCTGGGAAGCGGATCAGGGAGCGCGACCCGGTGGATGCCGCGCGGAGCCCGCGTCCCGCCATCCGGCGGTCACCGCGGGCCACCATCCGCCAGGTGACCGGTGGCTCATCGAGGATCAGGTCCTCTCTGATCTCTGGCGGCCTGGTGAGCCAGCGCAGGCCCTGGCAGATCGCCTCAAGGTAAGGCTGGCCGCCGGCCTCGGCGAGGTCGAGCAGCGCCATTGGCGCCATCGCGTACTGGTGCACGCTGTGGACGGGATAGCTCTTGACGACCCCGCCGGTGCGTGCGTCGTAGTGCCAGCACCACTGCCCGGCCTTGCCCTGCGCGCGGCAGATCGCGGCGGCCACCGACTCCGCGGCGGCCAGCGCCCCGGGGTCGTCGGCGCTGGCGTGCAGCCGCGCGAGCGCCTGGACCGGGTACACCTGGTCGGCGAAGCTGCCCACATGGGAGCGGTACCAGGTGGTGGCCCCGACGGCGACGTGCGGATAGACCTCGCTGCGGGCGGCCAGCAGGCGGTCCCGCGCGGCGGACAGGTGCTGCTCGACGTCAATGAGTGGCCGGGTCGCGATGAGCGCGGTCACCACCCACGCCGCCGCCACCACGTCCACCGGGGTATCTCGCCGGTCAAGCTCGGCCAGCCGGTCCAGCGCGTGCGGCAGTTCGCCGTGCGCGGCCTCGGCTGCGGCCCAGCACAGCAGGGCCACGTCACCGAGGTTGGTCATCCCGTCCAGCCGCCTGGCCAGGCGTCCCACGAGGTCATGGCCGTCTTCGCCGCCGAGCACAGTGCGCTGTTCCCGCTGGGGCAGCCGCATCAGGCCGAGCGCGGCGATGGCCCCGTACCGGCGGCTGGTCCCGGACGGACTCAGCTGCCAGAGGCCGTCCGGATCACGCGTCCCGGTCAGGGTGAACGCGAACTCGCCGGCCACCCGGGCCTGAGGCAGGATTCGGACAGATGCCCGCAACAGGCGTTCCACCAGGGCGGCGCTACGGGAGTCGCGCCCGGCGACGAGGGCGAGCCTGGCCGCGTTCGGGGGGCCCCCCTGGTTTCCCGGAAGAGGATCAGCTCCCGGGAGAGGAGCAGCCCCCGGGAAAGGAGCGGTGTCCGCGAAGGAGGCACCATCTGCGAAGGGGACATTGTCTGCGAAGGGCACATTGCCCGTGAAGGAGGCAGTGCCCGCGAGGGAGGCAGTGTCCGCGAAGGGGGCTGCGTCCGCGAGGGAGGCGGTCTCCCCGAAAGGGGTGGCGTTCAGGAAAGGAGTGGTCTCCGAGGGAAAAGTGTTCGTCGGGAAAAGAGCGTTCTCCGCGAAAGCAGCAGCGCCGGAGGCAGAGGTGCCCTCCGGGACAGCTGCGGACTCGCCGGGTTCCGGAAGCACCCCGCGACCCCCCTCCGGGCATGCGTGACCAGCAGCGCTTTGCGTTGGGCCACTTATGGTAATTACCAAACTACATAGCGTGAGATCGTAGCGGGACGGACTCAGTGCCGTCTACGGTTTGCATGGACGCGATGCAGTCAGCTGACGTGCTGGGCGACGTCGCAGGCAGTCCGGACCGGGTCGAGGGCGTTGGCATGCGTCGCGAGTTGCCGGAGCAACGCGCGGAACATCTGCCGGTCTTCGGTGGTGTCCAGGCCTGCCAGCACGAGCTGCTCGGCTGCCCGCAAGCGCTGGTCGAGGTCGCCAAGCAGCTCACGCCCCCGCGTGGTGGCCACGATGCGCCTGGCGCGACGATCGGCCGGGTCCGGGCGCCGTTCGATGAGCCCGGCACCCTCGAGGTCGTCTAGCAGGTAGGTCATCACCGTGCGGTCGACCCCGAGGTGCTGGGCCAGGGCCAGCTGGCTCTCCGGCTCGCCGCGGGTGGCCGCCGCGAGCACCTGGTAGCCGCGGGGACCTCCCGGCACATCCGCGAACGCGGCGTTCGCGGCTTTCACGTAGGAACGGAAGACCGCGCCAAGCGCCCAGCCGAGGTCGTTTCTCAGCACGCCGCCGCACGCGGATCCCTGATCGTGCCGGGAGTCGGCATCAGGCCGGGGAGCAACGTTCATGCGATGCAGCTTACCTTCGATCAGTGGTATGAACGAAGATTTGCCGGCCAGATGCTCTGTGTTGCATACTATCTGCCGTGCAACGTTACGCTGTTAACTGACGACGTCAACTGGAGTTCCGATGAGCGAGCCTTCCGGGGTAAAGCCGACCGTTGCGGTCATTGGTGGCGGCTACGGCGGGATAAGCGCGGCCAAGGCCCTCGACGAGGTGGCCGACGTCGTGCTCGTGGAGCCGAAGGATGCCTTCGTGCACAACGTCGCAGCCCTCCGTGCGCTGACGGACCCGTCCTGGCTGGCGCGGATTTACCTGCCCTATGACGGGCTGCTCGGCGACGGCCGGGTGGTTCGCGACCGGGCCGTGAAGGTCGACGCAGGCCGGGTGACGCTGGCCTCCGGCGAGGAGATCCGGGCGGACTACATCGTGCTGGCGACCGGGTCGGACTACCCGTTCCCGGCCAAGAGCGACGTTGACAGCACCGCCGCCGCCCACGGCAAGGTCCACGGCGCCCACGCCGCGCTCGCCGCGGCGCACCGGGTGCTGCTGCTCGGCGCGGGGCCGGTCGGTATCGAGCTGGCCGGCGAGATCAAAGCGGCCTGGCCAGATAAGCACGTGACTCTCCTCGACGTCGCTGACGATGTCCTCGGAACACGGTTCCGGCCGGAGCTGAAGGCCGAGTTGCGCCGTCAGCTCGACGACATCGGAGTGGAAGTGCTGCTCGCCAGCCCGCTGCGGGAGGGGCCGCCGACGCCGCCCGGCGCAGCGCAGACGTTCACCGTCGTCACCGAGTCCGGTCGCGAGGTGACCGCGGACATCTGGTTCCGCTGCTACGGGGTCGTCCCGGTCAGCGACTACCTCGCCGCCGGCCTGGCCGCTGCCCACCAGGCAGACGGCTTCGTTGAGGTCACGCCGCAGTTGCGGGTGGCGGGCCAGGACACCGTCTTCGCCATCGGCGACGTCGCTGCCGCCGACCATAAGATGGCCGGCATAGCCATGCGGCAAGCCCAGCTCGTGGCGGCCAACATCCGGGCGCTCATCACCGGGGATGGTGACCTCACCACCTACGAGCCGTCGCAGCCTTCCATCATCGTGCCGATCGGGCCGCAGGGCGGTTCGGGTCAGCGGGCCGGCAGCGACGATCTCGTCCCGGCCGAAATCGTCGCCCAGGCCAAGGGGCGCGACATGATGATCGGCCGCTTCATCAAACTCCGGCGCAATGTGGCACGAAGCCTTGGCGATGTTCGCCAACGATCCACG
>DAIRVB010000067.1:3097-12465 GCA_036803065.1 Streptosporangiaceae bacterium | reverse complement strand
CGCTGCTCATCGGCACCCCTCGCCTGCTGCTCCTGCTCGCGGGCGCCATCTGGCTGGTGGTCGGGACCACGCTGCGACCCATCGCCGAATTGCGCCGAGGCGCCCAGGACGTCACCCGCACCGGCCGTCCCAGCGCACTGCCGGTACCGGAGGCGCGCGATGAGGTGCACAGTCTCGCCCTAACGCTCAACGATATGCTTTCGCGACTCGGGCAGGCCCAGGAGCGGCAGCGTGGGCTGGTGTCAGACACCGCGCACGAACTGCGCAGCCCCATCGCCAGCATCCGGGCTCAGCTGGAGGTGGCGCTCGATCACCCAGACAGCCAGGACTGGCGGCAGACGGCGAGCGACGTGCTCGAAGACACCCTGCGGCTGGCCAGGCTGGCCGAGGATCTCCTGGTGCTGGCCAGGCTCGACGAACGCGACGGCCGCCGCCGCGCCGACCTGCAGGTCGACCTGGCCGCGCTGGTCGGGGTGGAGGTCAGCCGGCATGACGGCTCGCGGGTGCCGGTCGTCGTGGCCGGACAGGACCAGGCCGGACAGGACCAGGCCGGACAGGACCAGGCCGGACAGGAACGGGGCGGACAGGAACGGTGTGCGGTGACTGGAGACGCCGACGGGCTACGCAGGATGCTCGGCAACCTCATCGACAACGCTGTCCGCTATGCGCGTACCCGCGTCACGGTGGGAATCACCAGAGAGGGCTCCAGTGTCCGGCTTACCGTGACCGACGATGGCCCCGGCATTCCGCCGGGCGATAGGCAACGAGCCTTCGGCCGCTTTGCCCGGCTTGATGACGCGCGCAGCAGGGATGGGGATGGCCAAGGCGGTGCAGGTCTCGGCCTCGCCATCGTGCGGGCCACCGCGCAGGCTCATGACGGTTCCGCCTGGCTGGAGGACGCCCAGCCCGGGCTGCGGGCCGTGGTGCTGCTCCCCGCGGCCGACCCAGGCAGTGCCCCTAGAAGAGCCGGAGCAGGGCCTCCCAGCCACCCCAGGGAAGCACGGAGGTGACAGCGATGGCCGCGAACAGCAGCGTCAGGTACGCGATCGACAGGTGGAACAGCCGCATCGGCGCGGGGTTGGCACTGGGCTTGGCCACGCCCGCACACACCCCTTCAGCAACGCCAGAGGCATCGGCGGCCGCGCTGGTATCAGCAACGCCGAGGGCATCGGCCACGCTGGTACCGGTCCCGTGACCACCGCCCACCAGAGCCGAGCTAACCAGAGCCGAGCCAGCCAAAGCCAAGCCAGCCAAAGGCGTGCCAGCCCGGGGCGCCCCAGCAGGAGCGGCATCAGCCAGGCCGGTTCCATCCGGGCCAGCGTCGATGCGGTCCACCCTGGCCTGGAGCCGGTGAGCTTCGGTGAGGAACCAGCCCCCAAGAGCCACCGCGCTGGCGGTATACAGCCAGCCCGCGTAGGGCGCGAGCGCCAGCGTGGCCGCCACCATGACGTAGGAGTAAAAGAGAATCTTGCGGACCACGACGGTGGCCGGGGCGACGACAGGCAGCATCGGCACGCTGGCCGCGGCGTAATCGTCACGGAACTTCATCGCCAGCGCCCAGAAGTGCGGCGGCGTCCAGAAGAAGATCACAGCGAAGAGCACGACCGCGGGCAGCGCGACCGTGCCGGTCACCGCCGACCAGCCGACGAGCACCGGGAAGCAGCCGGCCGCGCCGCCGATGACGATGTTGGAGGCCGTCCGGCGCTTGAGGCCAAGCGTGTAGACGAAGACGTAGAACAGGATCGCGCCATCGGCCAAGGCCGCGGACAGCCAGTTGACCAACAGGCCGAGCAGCAATGTCGAGGCGGCCCCCAGCACGACGCCGAAAATCAGTGCCTCGGTCGGCTTGACGACAGCCAGCGGCTCCTTCCGCGCCAACGGCCGCCGGGACGTGCGTTTCATCAACGCGTCGATATCCCGGTCGATATAGCAGTTGAAGGTGTTCGCGCTACCGGCCGCGAACGCGCCACCGATCAGCGTGAAGATCAGCAACCTGGCCGAGGGCAAGCCTCGTTGCGCCAGCAGCATCGTGGGAATCGTGGTGACCAGGAGAAGTTCGATGATCCTCGGCTTGGTCAGCGCGAAGAGCGACCGGGCAACAACCCGGGCGGAGCGGCGCCCCGCCACCACGGGGAGCGCGCCGGTCGCTGGTGTCACTCGGAGGCCTCCGGGTCCTTTGTTGATGACGTGTCGTCTTTTCCGGAGTCACCGGTCGCCGCGTCCTTCACCGCTTCGGCAGCGTGTTCTACCGTCTCGACCGCACCCTTCGCCGCCCCCGCTACGGGCGGGGTCTCCCGGTCGGCGAGCGGCGCCGGCCCGCCTCCCGAGGGCGCGATGGGCATACCCGCAGCAGCGGCCAACCCGTGCGCCGTTCCGGCGGGCGGGGGAACCGGCCGCGCAGGCGCAACGTCCTTCCGGTGGCCCGGAACGGTGTGCGGCCTGGTGAACACGAAGAAGAACGCCGCCATCACGAGGATGAAGAAACCCAGCGGCAAGACCAGCGTCATTACGGCCCCACCCGTGGTGTAGCCGAGAATCGCTTCCGGGGGAATCACTGTCTGCACCCTATCCTCCTGCTGGGATTCAATTCACTGATCATCTCTGTGCTGGTCATCTCAGGCCGGTCCTGGTGGGCCAGGCGGACTTCGGTGGCCGCAGCAGCCGGTCGAAGCCGAGTGCTATTGCTTCCGATTCTTCCTCGTTCAGCCAGCGGACGAGCAACGCGACCCCAGCGATGATGTACGACGGCAGCACCAGCACCCACAGGATGGCCCCGGCAACCTGCTGGTCCGCGACAACCGTGAGGAGATGGTGATGCCCTCCGCCACGATATGCCGGGTAGATCACGTTAGCGCCGAAGCCCAGCACCATACCCAGGATCGTGCTGGTCACGACGGTCGCCGCGATGAGCATGACCCGCTGCAGGGGCGGGAACTGGGGAGTCAGCGGGCGTGACCCGATCAACTGGAGCCAGAATGCCGTACCCACACCCAGGTAGCTGACGACCTCAGCGGCAAAGACCAGCGGGTGCCGGAGCGCGGCGTCGTACAGCACGGGGATGTGCCATCCGCACCAGGCCACCGTGAATGCGGCGGTCACCGCGACCGGCCAGCTCAGCCAGCCCCGGGCGGACCGATTCGCGGCCGCGCCCACCGCGGATGACTCCACCACAGAAGCACCAGCCAGATCCGGTCCCGCCGCATCCGCAGCGGCCGCAGGAGCCCGCCCGTGGCGCCAGAAACTCAGGCCACGGCGCAGTTGACCGAGGCCGCGGCGCAGCGGCAGCCACGGCGCCCCGAGCACGATCAGCGGCGGGGCTACCACGGCCAGCAGCAGGTCTTGCAGCGAGCGGACCCAGATGAACTCCTTCGACCAGTAGGCCACCGGCGACACCATGGCCAGGAGGACCACGACCAGCCCGGCGTCGAAGGCGATCACCTCCCGCACCGGACCGGCCGGCGCCGGGGCACCGGCTGGCCGGCTGTCGGCGGCCATGCCGCGCACCCCGGCGAGGTGCACCGCGGCGATCACCAGGCACACGGCCAGGATCGCGACGTTAGCCGACCAGTGCGAGACAACCATGTTCATGACGGTTGTGGCCGCCGGCTGGCAGGTGAGCCTGCCCGGACTGGCCGATCCTTTCCGCTCAAAGCAGGTAGAACAGCACCCAGAAGAAGACAGTCACCACCGCGAGGTAGTTCCAGATCAGGGTGAAGGCACTCAGCGACGCCTGGAAGCGCTGCACGGCGAAGGCTTCCGCGTACGTGGGCGGCTGCTCCACGAATGAGATACCGGGCAGCGCCCTGACGCGCATCACCAGGATCTCCAGCCAGACCATCGCGCCGAACCAGCTCACCAGGATGACCGGGTAGAAGCCGGTGAACACGCTGGAGAAACCAGAGCTTCCTGGCGGGAACGGAAGGTTGAGCAGTTCGATGATCTGCAGGACCACGGCCACCAGGCCGAGCAGTAGCGCCACCGCGGCGGCTGCCTGCCAGGCGCCCTTGGCGCCGCCCTTGATCCGCTGCAGCCCCACGTACTGCACGACCGCGCTGACCACGACGACGGCCACGATGATCGTGCCCATCGCCATTGACGGAGCCTTATAACCGGAGCCCTGCCACCTGCCCTCCGAGTTGATCGAGCGCAGGTAGAAGTAGGCGAACGCGAAGGCGCCATACAGGAACGACAGCGCGCCCACCGCGATCCGGGATCCTGACCACGATGCGTTCAGCGCCGCCTCGTGGTAGAAACCAGCTTCCTCGGCCGCGCGGTCCAGCTCAGATGAAGGCTGTACGGTTCGCTCGGTCATGTCTATGCCTCCACTCCGGCACCCGCGTACGCGGCGCTCACGACGCCGACCGGCGGGTGCAGGTCCGCGACCGGCGGCGCGTCCTTCACGCCGTAGTCATAGGGACTCGAGAGCACCACCGGAATGTGCTCGAAGTTGCCTCCCGGCGGCGGCGACGAGACCTGCCACTCCAGGCCGCGCGACTGCCATGGGTTCGCCGTCTCAGGCTCACGGACAATTACCGTCGACCAGATGACGTTGATCACGAAGATCAGGATCGAGGTGCCGAGCACGAAGGAGGAGATGGAGACCCAGTCGTTCAGGGTCTGCAGGTTCCGCGCGTACTCGAACACCCGGCGCGGCTGGCCCAGCATGCCGATCGCGAACAGCGGCAGGAAGGTCGAGTTGAAGCCGACGAACATGGTCCAGAAGTGGATCTTGCCGAGCGTCTGGTTCAGCTTGATTCCCAGCATCTTGGGCAGCCAGTAGTAGCACGCCGCCATGAAGGCGAAGATGAGCCCGCCCATGATCGTGTAGTGGAAGTGCGCCATCACGAAGAAGCTGCCGTGCTCGGTGGTGTCCGCCGGGACGTCGGACAGGAACACCCCGGAGATGCCGCCGATCAGGAAGTTGAAGTACAGCCCCAGCGCGAAGAGCATCGGCACGGTGAACCTGATCTTCGCCTTCCAGAACGTGCCCATCGCGACCAGGTAGATGAACCCCGTCGGGATGGAGATCAGTTCTGTGGTCAGCATGAACAGCGGCCGCATCTCCGGGTTGATCCCGCTGTCGAACAGGTGATGCTGCCAGACGAAGAAGCTGAGCAGGGCCACGCCGATCATCCCGGCGCCGGCGACCCGGTAGCCGAAGAGTGGCTTACGGCAGAACACGGGGAGGATCTCGGACACGATGCCGAACCCGGGCAGCGCCAGGATGTAGACCTCAGGGTGGCCGAAGAACCAGAACAGGTTCTGGTACAGGTAGCTGCTGCCCCCGAGCTGGCTCGCGAAGAACGCGGTCTCCACGGTGCGGTCGGTGATCAGCATGTACATCCCGCCGACCAGGACCGGGGTGGCGAGCACCATGAGGAAGGAGACCGTGACCATGGACCAGACGAAGATCGGCAGACGGCTCCACCGCATGCCCGGCGCCCGGTAGTTGATCACGGTCACGATGATGTTGAACCCGGCCAGGATGATCGAGATCCCCATCAGGCCGAACGCCACCGCGTAGGCGTCCGCCCCCTGCGAGGCCTGCACGCTCAGCGGCGCGTAGCCGGTCCACCCGAACGGGAATCCGCCGAGCAGAATGCCGGAGAGCAGGACGATGAAGGCAGCCGGGGTCAGCCAGAAGGACAGGGCCTCCAGCCGGGGGAAGGCCATCCGCTTGGAGCCGATCATCAGCGGCATGAGGTAGTTGCCGAACGGGCCGAGCACGACCGACGACATCAGCATCATCATCATCGTGCCGTGCTCGCCCACCACCTCGATGTAGGTGCTGGCATTGAATACGTGGTAGGTCGGCGACAGCAGCTCCGTCCTGATCGCCATGGCGAACAGGCCGGCCGTGCAGAAGTAGATGATCATTCCGACCAGGTACTGGATGCCGACGACCTTGTGGTCCAGGGAGTACCGGAAGAACCGGGCGACGCCGGTGGCCGCCTCGTGTTCCTCCTCCAGGACCGGCACCGGCCTGCCGAGCATCTGCCGGAACAGGTCGTTGAACACGCCCAGGCCGCCGAGCCAGCCGACCGTCCCGAACACGTACCCGAGGATGATCGGGAAGTCGTTCGTGTCGGACAGCGCATTGCGGGCGTAGCTGCTGGACAGGAAGTTGCCCAGCCAGTGACCAACCACGTAGCCGAGCACGGCACCGACCAGGGCGGTGTGGATCGCGGGGCGCATCCACCACGGCCGGGCCCGACCCGGGGCCGCAGGTCCCTGTCCCGCAGCGTCCTGTGCCTTTTCCGGCTCTATCTCGATGGACATCCGGTCACCTCTTCATCGAACGGTTGCGAATGCGCGTCATGGGAAGCGAGGGCCTGGTCACGGCTGCACCGGGTCGCCGGGGTTGTAGTAGTACCCGTTCGCGCCCGTGATCCCGGCCACCTTCACAACATCCTGGCCGAGCTGCGGGATGACGGTCGGGTCGTAGGTCAGCGCGTAGGGCGGCAGAATCTTGGTTACCGCCGCGAGCTGCGTCTCGGTGGTACTCGCCCACGTCTCGAAGTCCGTCGCGCTCACCACCGTGCCGTAGTTGAACATCGCGCCGTGCCAGAGCCCGCACAGCTCGTTGCAGCGCACGGTGAACCCGCCAGTGTGCTCGGGAGTGGTGTACGCCACGTCATCGACGCCCGGGTTGCCATCAGCCTTGACCCCGAGCTGATAGGCCCAGAAGCTGTGGATCACGTCGAGCGAGGTCACGTGGAACTCCACCGGCCGGCCCTGCGGCAGAACCAGCTGGGTGGTCTCCATCCCGCCGAACTGCGGGTAGCGGTAGGTGAACTGCCACTGCTGGCCGATGACCTGCACCTGGAGGTAGTTGCTGCCGTCTGGCTTCCAGACGGGCAGCGGGCCCTCGCCCGCACCGGCACCGGCGGGGATGATCAGTTCCACGGTGCCGAACACGAACGCCGCGAGGACGACCACCGCTGTGCCGATGATCCAGGTGGCCTGGATCCCGGTGTGCCCGAAGATGGGCGGGCCGTCGTCCTCGTCGCCGTCCCGGTACCGCCAGTTGGTGAGCGCGTAGCCGAAATATGTCCAGACGAACAGCATGACGGGAGCCGCCGCCAGAGCCAGGATCGCGATGTCCGTCTGCTGATGCTCGGCTGACGTGGACATGTCGCCCGGCGGCATGTGCGGCTTCCAGAGGAACCAGATGAGCAGATCGGCGACGAGGGCCAGCACGATCCAGATCAGGAAGATCCGGCGTGCGTGGCGTGGCTCAGCCGGCGAGGTGGTCGCCGGGGCTTCGGACGCGGCCATCAGGACGACACCTCCATGTTGCCCATCATGTAACCGAGTGTCTGCATCGGACCGCCGTTGCCGTCGATGAAACCGCCACCGCAGGGGACGTAGCACTGCCAGCGGAAAGTGCCCCCGTGATTGGGCGTCCTGAAGCTGAACTTCTCCACGCTGTGCGGGCCTGACGTGCAGGGCGACACGCTGCACAGGCTGGCCGTGGAGTCCGGCGACTGGACCGGCACGAAGAGGTTCAGGCCTGGGATCGCGAAGGTGTGCCCGACGTTGCATCTCGACCATGTGTTGATGAGCGACACGTTGTGCGCCGGCCCCTCCTGCCCTTTACCGTCGACCCACCGGACGTTCACGGTGCCGCCGATCGTGCCCTGGACATGGCTCCAGTAGTTGTTGCGCGCAGGTGTGCATCCGTCGTAGCCGAGGATCGTCATGTGGACAGTGGTCCCAGCCGGCACCTTGAAAAGCGTGGTGTGCACCCATTGCTTGTTCGCCGGGTTCTGGACGTAATAGCTCACCCAGTCCGGCGTGTTGGTCGAATCGTTCTGCGGATCTTCCTGCAGAACCACGTTGACCTGCCCGCCAGAGGCAGTGGGGGTGTAGTCCACGAGCGCCGGGCCGCCGAGCAGGTAATGAATGACGATGAAGACCGCGCCGGCGACCACCGCGGCGAACGCCACGAGCAGGGTCCCGACACGGACTGGCAGAGACACCAGTCACCACCTCGCTTCTTCGCGGCGCGTCGCGCACACGACTGGGGCCGACCCGCTGAGTCACACGACTGCGGGCCGGAGGCCTCTTATGGACCTGATCCTGCGATCGTTAGCCGTCCGGCGGCAACTCGGCGGGCCATGAATGACGAAATTGTCATGATCAGGGCGCGCCGCACGGGTACATTCGGCCATGAGAAGGCATGATAGCAACACTCCGTATTTTCTGCACTACTCAGAGTTACCCCTAGGTGTGCGACGGCTCTGATCCGTTGAGCGGAAGTGGTGCAATGGTTTGCCGACGATCCGAAGGGTTGACGGCAATGCCTGAATGCAGTAGATGGTCAGAAGACCCCCGTGCACCGGCACGCGGGGCCGCCCGCCGCCCCCGCGCCGATGTCACCCAAGCAGCCAATGCCAACTGACCTGCCTGCGAAGTTCGCCCACCAGCCGGGCATGTACCCGACCGCGGCGCGGCTCCTCGTCGTCGACGACGAGCCGAGGATCCGTGATTTCATCGCCAGGGCGCTGTCCGCGGCTGGCTATGCAATCGATTTCGCCTGTAACGGCAGCGATGGCCTGCGGCAGACCGTCGCCGGTGACTACGACCTGGTCATCCTCGACCTGGTCATGCCAGACATGGACGGGCGGGAGATCCTGGCCGAGCTGCGGCGGGAGCGGCCAGAGCAGGCGGTGCTGGTGCTGTCGTGCCTGTCCGACGTGACCACCAAGGTGGACTGCCTGGAGCTAGGTGCCCGGGACTACCTGACCAAGCCGTTTTCGCTGGCCGAACTGCTGGCCCGGGTACGCGTGCGGCTCAGGGACGTCGGTCACCCGCTGAGCGAGGTGCTCAGGGCCGGGGAGCTCCTGCTCGATTTCGGCCGGCTGGAAGCCAACGTCGGACAGGGGCCCGTGCCGCTCACGCGCCTGGAGTTCCTGCTGCTCCGGGAGCTAATGGAACATGTCGGACAGTCCGTCACCAAAGGTCAGCTACTGGCCTCTGTATGGGGATACGATTTCGATCCCGGCTCCAACGTCGTCGACGTATGCGTCCGGCGTATCCGCTCGAAGCTTGGATTCGACCTGATCAAGACGGTACGCGGTGAGGGCTACCAGCTCACCTCCTAGGGGCTGGGGCGCGGGCCGGCTACGTCACACGGTGGCGGCCGGTCTGAAGCACCTTGTCCCGCCCCGTTTGTGGCACTCCCTCCCCCGGAATCGGCCAGGTGTGCTGCCGGCCGGCCCGGAGGGGCCTGCGGACGGGCGTCGTCGCCGGCCGCTCCCGGCCGGATTGCGCCGGCCGCTTCCGTCCAGCCTGCGCCGGCCGCTTCCGTCCAGCCTGCGCCGGCCGCTTCCGTCCGGCCTGCCCTTCATGAGGAAGGCGCGGCA
>DAIRVB010000067.1:0-2997 GCA_036803065.1 Streptosporangiaceae bacterium | reverse complement strand
CCAGCCTGCGCCGGCCGCTTCCGTCCGGCCTGCCCTTCATGAGGAAGGCGCGGCACGAACTCGGCCCGGCGTTGGCCGACGCGCCGGCTGACCACTCCTGGCCTTCCCAGCTGGCCTGGGTCGATGTGGCCTGGGTGGGTTTCTCCCTGGTCAACCTGGCATCGATTGTTATCTTTGCGCGCTGGGAGACGGTTCCGTTCCACTTCATCTGGATCAGTCTCACGCTGCTGTACGGCTTCCGGGTCTGGGCGACCAGGCCCACGCTGTGGGTGCTCGGAGTGGTCGTGGCCACCACGTTCGCCGCCATCGGCTGGGACGTCTGGCGCGGCGCCCAGTCGGTGGATGAGCTGAACGAGGTTCCCCTGATGGCCGCGATGTTCTGGCTGATGGTCTGGCACGCGCGCCGCCGGCTGGCCGCCGACCACGAACGGGACATGGTCAGCGACGAGAATGCCCGGCTGCTTACCACGCAGCGCCGGTTCCTGCAGGACGCCTCTCATCAACTGCGTACCCCGATCACCATCGCGCTGGGCCACGCCGAATTGCTGGCCCGCGAACTCGCCGACCGCGGCCAGAACCGCGATATCCAGGTCGTCGTGGGCGAGCTCACCCGGCTGCGCCGGCTCGGCGAGCGACTGCTCGTCATCGCGGCATCCGAAGATCCGGACTTCCTGTATCCCGAGCCGGTCCGCCTGGACCGGTTCACCATGGAAGTCATCCGTAAATGGCGGCCCACCGCGGCAAGGCGCTGGCAACTCGGCCGGCTCGATGCGGTGACCGTCAGCGCCGACCGGGAACGGCTTGGCCTCGCCGTGGACGCCCTCCTCGAGAACGCGGTCCGGCACACCACAGAGGGCGACATGATTCAGTTGTCCGTGGTCGCCGACGGGCAGGGCGCACCCGCGCGTATGATCGTCGCCGACACGGGCGCTGGTATCCGCTCCACCGAGCTTGAGCGCATCTTTGACCGGTTCAGGACCGGGACCATGCCTATCGAGTCCACGGCCCCCCCACCCGAGGACACAGGGTCAGCGGACTTCGGATCCAAGAGTGTCGGCTCCAAGGGCACCGGGCTGGGGCTGGTGCTGGTGCGCGCCGTCGCCCATGCGCACGGCGGGGATGTCCGGGTGCGCAGCACGCCGGGCCTGGGCAGCGAGTTCGAGGTGGTCCTGCCCAGGCGGCCGGCTCCCGCCGGGCCGCTGAACCTGGCGGCCGCACCGGGCTGGGCGGACCCGGAAGTGGCTGACCAGGAGGCGAGTGCCTTGGAGGAGGATCCATGGGCAAGCAGGAATCGGTGACCTTGGACGACGGCAACCTGCGCATGGACGGCCGGTCCGGTGACGGCGAACCGGGCGCGGCGGCCGGCGGCCCGGGCCCGGGGGTGGCTGGGGGGCTGGCCGGTCGCTGGATCTCCCGCTTCCGCTCCCTGAGCCGGGGGCGCCGGCTCGCCATCACGACGTCGGCCGGAGTGCTCGCCGTCGTAGCGGCGATCACCGCTATCGGCAGCACGTCCGGGGGCGCGGCCAAGGCTCCCGCGCAGCCTCAGGCGCCAGCCTTCACGCTCCCGGCTCTCGGCAGTTCCGGCCATTCCGGTGGGCACATCTCGCTGTCGGGATTCGCGGGAAAGCCGCTCATCATTAATTTCTTCGCCTCATGGTGCGAACCGTGCCAGAAGGAGACACCCCTGCTGGCCAAGTTCTACCGGACAGCGCACGGCAGCATCACGCTGATCGGCGTCGACGCGAACGACAAGGCCTCGGCAGCACTGAAATTCATCCACGCGGCGGGCGTTAGCTATCCCGTTGCCTTCGATCCCTACCCGATGCATACAACGATCTCCTTTGGCGTGGACGCGCTCCCCCAGACGTTCTTCCTCGACGCACGGCACCGCATCGTCAAGCTCGTGCGTGGCGCCGTGACCGAGCAAGAACTCAAAGCCGGAGTCGCCCAGATCACCGGACAGACACGAGGCTGACAGTGGAGACCCCGACCCGCACCGACCCGCCGTACGTGCCGATCCGGCACACCCGCTGGCCGACGCAGCGGACCCCGCGATGGCTGCTGCTGGCCGGCCTGGCGGTGCTCGTGGGGGCCGTGCTGGTCGGCCTGGTCCACCGGCCGAGCCACGCGCAGCGGGCCGGCGACGTGCGGCAATTCCTGACGGACATGAATACCGACATCGAGTCGTGCGCCGGAGGGGTCCGGGAGTCGTTCACGGTCCTGCGCGACATCAACGCGAAGACCAGTCACGACACCGCGACCGCGGTCAAGGTGGCCAGGTACGGGGCGGCCAACTGCTTGCCAGCCAACAACGAACTGCTCGACGACCTGACGCAATACCAGGTGACCGAGTCGCTGGCCAGTTTCCATCTGCCCACTGCCGTGGACGGCCTGGTGACCTGGGCATTCCCTTACGCGGAGCGGGTGCAGAACGACATCGCGAATGTGCTGACCGCCACCGGCCCCCCGGCCCGGGCCCAGGCCAGCGCGGCACTCACGCGCGACACCCGCGATCTCGACGCGCAGCGCGCGAAGGTGGACAAGATCATGATGAATGCGGTGAGAGCCACCTCGGCGCAGGCAAAGCTGCCGGACCTGCCGGGCTGAACGCCCGTGCACCTGCCCAACGGCATGTGGCCAGCAGGGTTACCGGCACGGCGGCGGCACAGGTCCGCCAGCGCCCGCCGCGATAGCGGCCAGAGACCAGGAACACTCAGGGCGCGTTCAGCTTGCGCTCAGGCTCATGGTGCTTACTGATATGGCCAGGACAAGCCGGGGCGCAGACCCGGTGCCAACCACGGCCAGACCGGGAACGTAGCGTGGTTCCCGGCGGCGAAGGGTGATAGAGATGCAGGAAGGCCATGGCGGGAGTGGCGACCAGCCGGCGGAATACGTCGGCCCGTGGTCACCGCTTCCGGACCGGGAGGACATGCCCGCCCAGGACACGGCGGAAATCCCGCTGAGCCCGGGCGCAGGGGCAAGTCCGGCCCCGGACGC
>DAIRVB010000066.1:0-12516 GCA_036803065.1 Streptosporangiaceae bacterium | reverse complement strand
GGGCGCTGCAGCGCCCTGTTCAGCACCTCGACCATTGAGCCGCCGAAGCTTGCCATGTCGAATTCGGCGATGAGATCGGCCTCTGGCGCGAGGACCTCGGCAGCGTCCTCTGCCACCCGTCGCGCGATGTCATGCTCGGACATGCGGCACCTCCTAGTTTGAGTGTCTGTGCCCCGCCATCGTTGGCTATATCCGTTCGAAGATCGCGGCGATGCCCTGGCCGCCTCCAATGCACATAGTGACAAGCGCATACTGGCCGCCGGTCCGCTGCAGTTCGTGCAGCGCCTTCACGGTGAGGATGGCGCCCGTCGCGGCGAGCGGGTGCCCGAGTGAGATGCCGCTGCCGTTCGGGTTGGTCCGGTCGGCGGGCAGTCCCAGCTCGCGGATCACGGCCAGCGCCTGCGCCGCGAACGCCTCGTTCACCTCGAATACGTCGATCTCGTCCAGCTTCAGCCCGGCCCGGTCGAGCACCTTGTGTACCGCGGGGACCGGGCCGATGCCCATCACCCTCGGCTCGACCCCGGCGTGGCTGTAGGCGACGAGCCGTCCCATGGGGTGCAGCCCGTGCTGCTGAGCGTACGCCGCGCTGGCCAGGACCACAGCGGCCGCGGCGTCGTTGACCCCGGAGGCGTTGCCCGCCGTGACCGTGCCGCTCTTGTCGAAGGCCGGGCGCAGCTTGGCCAGGTCCTCAACGGTGACCCCGGGCCGGATGTGCTCGTCGGAGGCGAACGTCGTGCTGCCCTTCCTGGTGGCCACCTCGATGGGCGTGATCTGCTTGGCGAAATAGCCTGCCTCCGTCGCGAAGGCCGCCCGCCGGTGACTCTCGGCGGCGAGGGCGTCCTGGTCAGCCCGGGACACCCCGTAGTCGGCCGCCACGTTCTCCGCGGTGATGGCCATGTGGCAGTGATCGAATGGGTCGGTGAGCGCTCCGACCATGGCATCCACGGCGACCGCGTCCTGCATGCGCTTGCCCCAGCGCATGTCGGGGAGCCAGTACTGGGCGCGGCTCATGGACTCGGCGCCGCCGGCCACCGCGGTGTCGGCGTCGCCGAGCATGATGGCCTGTGCCGCGGAGATGATGGCCTGCAGTCCGCTGCCGCACAGCCGGTTCACCGTCAGCCCGGGCGTGCCGGCCGGCAGGCCACCGTTGATGGCGGCCACCCGCCCGAGGTACATGTCCCTGGCCTCGGTGTGGATCACGTGGCCGAACACGGCATGGCCCACGTCCGCGGGATCCACTTCCGCCCGGGTCACCGCATCACGCACCACCGCGGCGGCGAGGTCACACGGCGGCACGGTCGCGAGACCGCCGCCGTATTTGCCGATCCCCGTCCGCACTGCGGATAGGACCAGAACTTCCGGCTGCTTATGTGTGTCATTCATTACTGCTCCCTCACATGATTCATGGCTGCAATACCCGCTCGCCTCCGGGGCGCCTTGAGGCGCCGCCTTCCCTCGTCGCTCGTCCCTCGCTCCTCAGTCCAGGCGGCACCGCGCCCCTCCAGTTCGCTCACTGGTTGCTGCCTCACATGTCCAGGCCGCCGTTGACGGACCAGACCTGCCCGGTGATGTAGGCCGACTCATCGGCGGCCAGGAAGGCGACCACGCGGGCGATCTCGTCCGGCCTGCCGAGCCGGCCGACCGGGATCTGGCCGCGGATCCGGTCAAGGACCTTCTCCGGGATCGAGGCGAACATGTCGGTCGCGATGTAGCCGGGGGTCACCGCGTTGACGGTCAGCCCGACCCCGTCGCCGACCGGCCGCTGCGCACGGCTGAGCTGGAAGAGGGACTCCCTGGCCAGCGACTTCGTCAGGCCGAACATGCCGGACTTGGACGCCGCGTAGTTGGCCTGCCCGATGTTCCCGGTCTCGCCGATGACCGAGGACACGTTGATGATCCGCCCGGTGCCGCGCTCGATCATGTGCTCCATTGCCGCCTGGGCCATGAAGAAGGCGCCGGACAGGTTGACGGCGATGACCCGCTGCCAGTCCTCGTCGGTCATCTTCGCCACGGTCCTGTCGACCGTGATGCCCGCGTTATTGACGAGGATGTCGAGCCGGCCATGCTGGTCGATGACCTCCTGCAGCACCCTGCGGCAGTCATCGGCTGCGCCGATATTGCCCTCGTGCAGGGTGATCCGGCGGCCCGGGTATTCCGCGGTCATGACTTCGAGGAACTTCTGGGCGGGCTCCTCGTGGCGCCAGTACCCGGCGGCGACGGCGGCGCCCTCCTGGGCCAGGCGCTGGCCGATGGCCGCCCCGATGCCGCGGGCCCCCCCGGTCACCAGGACCACCCGGTTGCGGAGCTGGCCTGCTGTTTCCTGCTGCTTTTCCATGGTGTCTGTCATCGCGCGTCCTCCCGGTGGGGTTGCGGCCGGGGACGATCGTGGAGCAGTCTTCGCATGAAGGACGGGGGTCCCGGATATGAAAGCCATGCCTGCGGAGTCGTCGGTGTCCCCTCTTGGCCGATTATTTACTCATATCATCAGGGCAGCACGAAAAGAAACAGCACATGGGCAGATTCACGGAAACTGACGTACAGAGAGGACTTAGGTCACTGCTCTTGCTGACCTGCGACCTGATAATGCTGCCTCACGCCTGTAGACAGGCCGGCGAGAATATGCCTCGAGAAAGATCTCGTGAATCAGCCGGAAGGTTTGAATAATACCGCACCGCTTTTGTCATTGACACGCGCTCAGCCCAGGGAGTGGGCAGCCGCATCATGAGCCAGGGTGCGCACCATAGACTTGGGCCCCCCAGAATCGGTGACCGGAGGAGTCCCATGCTGGACGGCCGGCTGCTCGTCGATGCCCACCTCCACCCGGCACGCCTGCCGACGCTCAAGGCGGCCTGGCACAGCTGGGCGGAGCAGTTCGGCCAGCCGGGCTGGCGGTCGGTGTTCGACAGCGATGGCGTGGTCATCCCGCGCGCGTTCGATGAGCTCATGGAGTCCGAGGGCGTCGACCGGGCCGTCCTGCTCTGCGAGTACAGCCCCAAGGTCACCGGGATCCAGCCCGTCGAGGACCTGCTGCCGATCATCAAGCACAATCCGGAGCGCTTCACCTTCCTCGCGAACATCAACCCCCACCTGCACTACCCGGTCACCGCGGAACTCGCCCGGCAGGCCGGGATGGGCGCGGCCGGGCTCAAGATCCATCCGGTGCACGGCGGATTCTGTGCCGCCGACCCGATGCTCTATCCCGCCTACCAGGCCTGCGAGGCCGACGGCCTGCCGGTCGTCGTGCACTGCGGCACGAGCTCATTCCCTGGTTCGGACAACGCCATGGCCGATCCCGGCCTGCTCAGCCCGGTACTCCGGGATTTCCCCGGGCTGACGGTCGTGCTCGCGCACGGCGGGCGGGGGTGGTGGTATGAGGCGGCCGCGTCCCTGGCCTTGCTGCACGAGAACGTGTGGATCGAGCTGTCCGGGCTGCCGCCCCGGAAGCTGCCCGAGTACTACACGCGGTTTGACCTGCGGCGGCTGGCCCGCAAGTTCATCTTCGGCACGGACTGGCCGGGGGTGCCCGGCATCGCGCGCAACGCCCGCGCGCTGGCCGCGCTGGATGTTGGCGAGGACACGCTCAGCGAGGTCCGGGCGGGCAACGCGATGCGGATCTACCGCGGGCTGGCCGACGGCCGCTGACCCCGGAGGCCGCTGACCCCGGAGGTCAGGCCGGGCGGCCCGGGCGGCGGCGATCCAGCTACTGGCCCGGCTCCGGTGCTGCCGGGTGGGTATGCGGCCGGAGATCGTTGGGGAAGGTTCTGGCCTGGCACGTACCTGCGCTTTCCGGGCCGTTTCTGTACATTCAAGGGCTGGTCAAATGACATGATCAAGCCAGGTAGTGGCTGGGTTCGCCGAGGAAGGCGGGGGCCCGGCTGATCCAGCACGCGTCGGGGGCCGAGTGCGCGGTCATCGGGTACCACGGCGGGTACTGGTACTGACGCCCTGCTCAAGACCGCCACCCGGAAGATCCAGCGCGGCGCGGCCCGCGAGATCACCGCTGATCAGCTCAGGAAGTGATGCTGTGCCCGTCTACGCACTCGACTACCTCGTGCCCACGATCGACCCAGGCGCCTACGTTCATCCCGACGCGGTGGTGATCGGCTCGGTGGAACTCGGCGCGGGCGCCTCGATATGGCCGGGCGTGGTCCTCCGCGGCGACCACGGCGTGATCCGGATCGGGGAGCGCACCTCGATCCAGGACGGCACCGTCGTGCACACGACCGAGGAGTGGCCCACCATCATCGGCGCCGATTGCGTCGTCGGGCACCGCGCCCATCTCGAGGGCTGCGTGGTGGAGAACGCCTGCTTGATCGGCTCCGGCTCGCTCGTGCTGAACCGCGCTCATGTTGGCGCTGGCGCCGTGGTGGCGGCCGCTGCCCTGGTCCGCGAGGACATGGTCATCCCCGCCGGCGCGCTCGCGGTGGGTGTGCCCGCGACGATCAGGGACGGCGCGGGGGCTCGGCAGCGGGACTGGATCCGCTCGGCGGTCGCCACATACCTGGACCTCGCCGAGCGGCACCGGACCGGCCTGCGGCGGCTGGACGTCTAGCCCGGCCGCGCCCAGCTGGAGCGGGCAGTTCTGCAGTTCTCATGAATCCAGTCCCCGCCCGCCCGACGGCGCACATCGTGGCTGGCCGCTATCGGCTGACCGCAGCGCGCACACGCCAGGCCGGCCACGCGGGCCGCGTGGTCTTCGACGACCAGCCATGACTGCCTGATGAAGTGAGCGTCTTCCAGGGCCAGGCCCACGGAGTTCGGGGATGTCACCGGAAACCCGAGGCCGCCGGGGCAGTAGTGGCTCAGGTGCGCAGCACGCACTCGCTCGCCGATCCCCACCCACGCCTCCTGCTGGCCAGTATGCCACCGGCACAGCCGCCCGCGCCGATGGCATACTGGCCAGTTCGCCGGACCTCAGCCCGGCGTCAGCGTGATGGAATCCAGTTCCGCGTAGCCGGTGCCGCCCGCGAAGGACGGCGCGCCCTTGGCCAGACGGATGATGTTGCTTCCCGCGTTGAGCGTCACGGTGGTGCTGACCGTGCGGCCGAATGAGCCCCAGGCGCCAGTGACCGGGTAAGAGACCGTGGACCACGCGCCACCGTCGTCCGCCAGCCCCTGGGTGGAGGCCGCCGTGCCGCCGTTGGCGTAGCGGATCGTCATGGTATAGGGCCCAGCTGAAGGCACATTGACCTGGAAGTCAACGAAGCTGTCCGAGCGCGCGTCGCCGCTGCCGTTGATAAGGCCCACGTAGTACCCGTTGGACGCGGAGGAGGACGATTCCACCGCCGCATTGACGACCGTCGCGTTCTCGGCCTCGTAGGTCTGCTGATAGCTCGTGAGAGCTCCGGCCGCAGGCGTCACGAGAACCTGGTAGGCGCCCTGTGCGTTCTGGTTGGCAATGGGCACCGTGACGCTTCCGCTCGACACCGCATAGGTCGTGGTTGAGATCGTGGTCGGGGCGCTGACGTTGGCCAGCCGCCCGGAATCCGGCGTGTACGAAAGCACCACCTTCACGGTGGGCCCGAACGACGCCAGGCCATTGACCCGCACATTATTGGTACCGCTATCACCGCCCACGACGACATTCACGATCTTCCGGGTGGAGTCGTACGACGCGATGCCGTCCTGGCTTCCCGCCGGGGTGACCGAGACCATGTTGCCGGTCATGTCGCCGTACCACTTGTAGAGCCAGTACGTGCCGGTCGGCTTGTTGTTGAAAAGCAGGCCGTTGACGGTTCCCGACTCGAACCAGTACGCACGTGACGCATTCAGCACGCCCGAACGCTCGAAGGCCGCGAGGTAGTGCAGGACTGAGCCGGGGACGTCGACCTCGCCAGGCGCGGCGTACTCATCGATCGAGACAGGAATCGGCGCGATCCCCAGCGATGCCTCCAGGGCCTTGAAGTCAGCGACGTTGGCGGCGATCGTGCCGGCCGAGCCCGATGTCAGCTGGTGCCAGGTGATCACGTTAGGCAGCGCGTTGCTGGCCTTGGCGTAGGCCAGCCACCCGGCCATCCAGGCGTGGTTGTAGAAGGAGATGCTCGGGCCGACGATCGGGGTCACCGAGTCCCGGGCGCGCACCGCCTGATACGTCCTGACCCACCCGGCGTCGAAGGAGCCCGCGGCGGCGGTGTTCCAGGTCCAGTCGGGTTCGTTCCACAGTTCCCAGCCGTCGATGTTGGTCGTCGTGGTGGCGGCCAGCCGGGCCCGCACCATGGTGGTGACCTTGGCCAGCCAGTCGCTCCAGCTGACCCACCGGTAGGGGAAGTTGGGGTAGATGTCCGGCATCCGCACGTATTCCTGCGCCCCGGCACTGGTCGCCAGCGGGGCGACCTTGAGCGCGTCCCCGGTGGGGACCGTGGCCCCGTTGCCCAGCTGCTGGACACCGGGGGCGGGCTGGACCAGCTGGTTCAAGTGCAACGGAGGAAGCTCCGAGGCCGTGGGAACGGTGGCGGTGGCGAGCGCGTAAAGGCCGCCCGCGCCCACGTGGGTCACCGGCCGGAGCACTGACCCGGCGTTGACGACGAGCGTGTCACCGGCGGCCAAGGCAGGAGTCCCTGCGGGCAGCAGGACCCAGGCGGCAGCCAACGCGGCGGCCGCGAGGGCCCCGGTAGTTCGGAATGGCTTCATCGCTACTCCTCGAGCGGGAGGTGGATAGGCTTCTGCGCCGCGCTTCAGGGAGCGCTCACCGCCAATCCGCCTTCGCCTGGAATGGACGTGGGACTGGTCGCGTGCTCGCTCTGCGGCGCCGGTGGGGAAGCGCTTCCTCACGCGGTATGCAGAGAGTGTTCCGCGCCCGGAGCTACGTCAACCCCCGGGTCGCTGTGTTACCTAACCGTTATCAACGGTTCTGGCGCAGCTCTGCTCGGATCCCTGGCGGACGGCCGGAACCCGGTGAAATTACATCCGCCCCGGATGCCCAACCCGGGTCGGCCGGTGGGAGACTCGCGGAATGAGGAAACGCCCGGCCACACTCATTGAAGTGGCCGGGCGTGCCGGCGTGTCGCTGACGACTGCCTCGAAGGCGATCAATGGCAAGAACCGGGTGTCGGAGGAGACACGGGCCCGCGTCATCGCCGCCGCGCGAGAACTCTCGTTCACGCCAAGCCCGATCGCGCGGGGCCTGACCACTGGGCGGACCAGTACCGTCGGATTCATCATCGCCGACAGCATGTCGCACCGATTCGCGGTGCCGGTCATGCTCGGTGCCGAGGCCGCACTGGCCGAGATCGACCTCTCCATGATCACCTGCGATGCCCGGGGGGACCAGGCCCGGAGCCTGGACCTGGCGCGGATGCTGGCGGCCCGCAAGGTGGACGGCGTGCTGATCGTGGGGGACAACAACGCGGTCACCGCGTCGGTAACCCGCCACATAGGCGTACCGGTGGTGTACGTCTACGGCGAATCCGACGATGAGGGCGATGTCGTGCACATGCCCGACGACCGCAATGGCATCGGCCTGATCGTGGACCATCTCGCGGCCAGTGGCCGCCGGCGCATCGTCCATCTCACCGGGCCGCGGGATGCTACCGCCGTCGCCCAGCGCATCAGCGGGCTCTCGTCCCGCTTGCGCCGCCACGAGCTCGAGCTGGCTGCTCCCGTGGCGTATGGCCAATGGTCCCAGCGATGGGCGCGCGCGGCCGCGACCGCACTGCTGAAGAAGGTGCCAGGCATCGACGCCATGCTCTGCGGATCTGACCAGATCGCGTCCGGCGTCCTGGTGGCCCTGGACGAGATGGGCCGTCGGGTGCCGGACGATATCGCCGTCACCGGATACGACAACTGGCATGTCTTCGCCCTCGAGACGGAGCCTCAACTGACCACCGTGGACATGAACCTGGAGGCGCTCGGCGCGGCGGCCGCCAAGGACCTCTTCACGATCATCGACGGCGGCCCGGGTGACGGCGGGGTCCGGCGGCACGCATGCGAACTCGTCGTGCGTGGTTCCAGCGTCCGCGGCGGCAGCGTCCGCTGAGCTGGCGGCCACTGAGCCAGCGGAGACTCAGGCGGGGAGGCTGAGGCGGGAGCTGAAGCCGCGCACGGGCGGCTCACGCTACGTACGGCCAGCCGTTCGAGGCCCAGTCGAGGTGGTTGATGCCGAGTTCCGGCGTGCCGTTGAGAGTGGCCGCGTAGTAGTGGTACACGAGGAGGCTGCCATCGGCGTCGGTCATCACCGTCTGGCCGCCGGGGCCGATGACGTTGCCGTGGCTGGCGAGGATCTGGGTACCCCCGCCGCGCAGCATCGCGGTGCCGCCCTCATCGACGTACGGCCCGGTCGGGCTGGCGGAACGGCCGACCATGATGCGGTACGTGCTGCTGACGCCCCGGCAGCAGTAGTCGAACGAGACGAACAGGTAGTAGTACCCGCCGTGCGGATAGATGTAGCTCGCTTCCTCCGCGTCGGGGGACGGCCGCTCCGCGATGCTGTAGAGGGCCGTGTTGCTGGCCAGTTGCTTGCCGGTCGCCGGGTTGATCTGGATCATCTTGATGCCGCTCCAGAACGAGCCGAGCGACAGCCAGTAGCGGCCGGATGAGTCAGCGAACAGGCCCGGATCGATGGCGTTGTAGTTGCTGGTGGTCTGTGAGGAGTAGACCAGGCCCTGGTCCGTCCAGCTGCCCGGATTCATGGTGGTGCTCGTCGCGAGGCCGGTAGCGGAATGGTTGGAGCCGAAGGAGGACACGGCGTAGTACAGCCAGTAGATGCCGTTGTGGTACGAGATGTCTGGCGCCCAGAGGTTGGTGCTGCCGCCGTAGGCCGCGGCCCAGGTCGCCCCGTTCGGAAGGACCTGGCCATCCGCGGTGAATTTGATGCGATCCGTCGACGTGCGGATCCCGATGCCACCGCCGGTCCCGAACAGATAGTAGGTGCCGCTGGCCGCCCGGATCATGGAGGGATCGTGCACGCTGGTGTCGCCGGTCACGAGACCGGGACCCGGATAGCTGGCGGTGGCCGCTCCCGATGCCGGGGCGGCCAGGGTCAGGCCGAGAAACAGCGCCGCCAGGGCGGCGGGAATCGAGCTTCGAATCCGGCCTCGCATCATTCCATCTCGCCTCGCAGGGCCTGGCCGTGGATGCCCATGAAGCCACGGCGCCGGCAGGTGCCCGTAGCGTTAGCGCTAACAAAGCGGCTGTCAATGATGGGATCGGGGGTGGGGATCCGTCAGCCCCGGCCTTCGGCCGGATACCGGCCGCCTGACGTGCGCAGTTCCCTCAATCGCAGGACCGCGGTCCTCGCGGCGATGCGATGAAAACTCCAAACGATCAGGGCCCGCGGTGACCCGCCCGCCCGGGGGTGGCCTGGCCCGCTCCGGGCGGGACCTAGGCTTGAGCGATGCGAGAAATCATAGAGATCCTGCAGGCCGATGGACTTGCCAGCCCGGAACGTATCGCCAAGATGACAGGTCTTGACGCTGAGCAAGTGCGTGATCAGATCGCCGCCTGGGAGAACGCAGGGATCATCCGCCGCTACAAAGCGGTCGTCGACCTGGACCAGATGCGGACCATTACCGGCACCGAGGTAATCACTGCGCTGATCGATGTCTCGGTGTCCCCTGAGCGTGGGGTTGGCTTCGACAACGTGGCGGCCAGGATCTCCCAGTTCCCCGAGGTCCGCTCCGTGTACCTGATGTCCGGTGCCCAGGATCTGCGGTGCATCGTCGCCGGGCGCAGCATGCACGAAGTCGCTGACTTCGTTGGGCAGAAGCTCGCGACGATCGACCGGGTCACGGCGACCATAACCCACTTCGTGCTCAAGACATACAAGGATGACGGCGAGCTGTTCATCCCGCCCACGGAGGACCATCGCTTGCGGGTCGCGCCGTGAAGCCGCTCAACTCGGTTATTGCCGCATGCCCGCCGTCCGGAATACGCCGCTTCTTCGACATCGCCGCCAGCATGGACGACGTAATCTCACTGGGGGTCGGTGAGCCCGACTTCGTCACGCCATGGCGGATCCGGGAAGCTGGGATATTCGCCCTGGAGAATGGCTTCACGACATACACCTCTAATGCCGGGCTCCTCGAGCTACGTGAGGCCATCTGCGCTGATCTCGATTCCCGCTACGCCGTGAGCTATCACCCCGCGAGGGAGTGCCTGATCACCGCGGGAGTATCCGAGGGACTGGACCTGGCGCTGCGGGTCCTGCTTGAACCCGGTGACGAGGTTCTCATCCCGGAGCCCTGCTACGTCGCGTACGCCCCATGCGTGACCTTCGCGGGGGGGACACCGGTGACCGTGCCGACCGACGGCGCCGACGGGTTCCGGCTGCACGTGGACAGGATCGCGGCCGCTGTGACGCCGAGAACCAAGGCCGTCCTGATCAGTTCACCGGCCAACCCCACGGGTGCGGTACAACTCCGCGAGGATCTCGCCGCTCTGGTCGAACTGGCCGTGCAGCACGACCTGTATCTGATCTCCGACGAGATATACGAGCGGCTGAGCTACCTTTCCCCCCATACCTGCCTCGCCGGGCTGCCCGGCGCCCGGGACAGGACCGTGCTCCTCGGCGGCTTTTCCAAAGCGCACGCGATGACTGGCTGGCGGGTCGGCTACCTCTGCGCGCCACCAGCGATCTCTGAGCTGGCAGGCCGGATCCATCAGTACACGATGCTGTGCGCCGCGCATGTATCTCAGATGGCCGCGCTGGAGGCGCTGCGCGCTGGCGAATCTGACGTGGCCGAGATGGTGGCCGACTATGACCGCCGCCGCCGCCTGTTCGTCAAGGGCCTGTGTGAGATTGGCCTGGAATGCCCGGAGCCCGGCGGCGCGTTCTATGCGTTCCCGTCCATTGCGAATACTGGCCTGGACTCACAGGAATTCGCGGAACAGCTCCTGCAGTCCGAGCGTGTTGCGGTGGTGCCAGGCGACGTGTTCGGCCCATCAGGCGAAGGGCACATCCGCTGCTGTTACGCGACAGCGCTGCCGCTGCTCGAAGAAGCCCTGGAGCGGATGGAGCGCTTCCTGCGCAAAATCTCCGCATGACCGCCGGCCGGGCCGGGTACGGCTGATCGCTGCTATCCGGGGATGGCCTCATCCACGAGGATGGCGTTCTGGGTGAGCACGGAAAGCCAGTTGTTCATGCGCTCGGCATTGGCGGTGTCGTGCCAATGCCGGAACAGGCCCTCGGCGTCGCCGAGCGGAAGGCGCCCTTCGACCTGGTGGATCTCGAGCGTGAAGGACAGCCGGTCCAGTCCGCACGCCTGCGTCGCGGCGGCCACGATCGCCGCGAGCCCGGCCGGCCCGTACAGCATGGCCAGAGACTGCCGGCCCTCGTGGCTGAACGGAATCGGCAGCCGCGTCAGGAAGGTGAAATGGTCGGGGAGGCCGGCCACGAGGGGATGCCCGTCGTGCAGGTGGAAGTGCACGTGCTTGCCAAGCCGGCCGATGGAACGCGTCATGTCGAGCACGTCGGGCAGGGCGCTCGCCACGGCCTGCTGCACGTCCGTCACCAGGTCAGGGAGGCGCTCATCGGCGGGGCTCAGGCTCCGCAGGCTGAGGTCCTGATGATCGCGCGCGAACGTGGCGGAGGCCTGCCTGTTGCCGATGTGGCCCACATCTATGCAGAAACTGACCCGGTCGACGTCCTTGAGCCGCTCCGCTACCTCGACGAACCAGCCGGGCTCCAGGCGCGCCGCGTACTCGAGGAAGACCCACGGTGCGCCGGGCGTGCGGGCCAGGCGCGTGCCAAGTTCCCGCAGGGCGGCGACCAGCCCGTCGGTCTGTGCACCCATGTCGGGCTGGTCGTGGACGACCATGCCGGACAGCCGCCCGGCGAAGCGGGTGGCGAAATCCTCGACCACGCGGCGATCCGGCTCACGCAGCATGTTGAGATGGCGGTTCAGGTGGACGGTCGGCAGGCGCGGGTGCGGCGGCACGTACTGGAGCACGTGCTCAAGCTGGTCCGGCGTGTCGGCGTACGCCTCAGCCGCCAGGCCCTCCTCCGCGAAGCGGAGCCTGGCCAGCTTCAGCAGCGCGTCGTCTCCGGCGAACCGCTTGTTGAACAGGGCGTGGATCGGCCGCCCGTCGTATGGTGCAGGCATCGGTAGTCAGCTTCCCCTCATATCAGGAAGGTCATTCTGCTACTGAGCCACGAGCCCGTCGGTGAGCGCATCGATGCCGGCCAGATTTCTCGCTAGATCTGCACCGAGGTGATGACGGACGGCGAGCGCCGCGGGAGCGTAGTAAGAAACCTTTGTCTGCCCTCCGTCTGCCCACACCAGGACTTTGAGCGGCAGGTCGAGTGCGGCCAATGGCGAAGCCACCATGACCGGTGTCCCCCCGGCCGGGCTTCCGAAGATCACCAGCATGGTGTCGCGCAGCTGAAGTCCCGCTTGGCGCGCTTCGGCGCTCTGGTCGATAACACAGAACAGCTTCATTCCCTTCGCGCTGATCATGGTGGTGAGACGCGAGACTGTGTCGGCCACCGATCGAGGGCTGAGCTTGGTGACTATGTCCGTCTCGTTCAAAGGCTCGGCTCCGGCCATCGTTCATTCCTCCGGGAGAACAAGCGGTCAAGGT
>DAIRVB010000065.1:9725-12518 GCA_036803065.1 Streptosporangiaceae bacterium | reverse complement strand
AGGGCGCGTGCATCGCCGGCGGCCTCATGCTCGCCTGGGTGTGCGACCTGATCGTGGCCGCGCAGGATGCGTTCTTCGCCGACCCGGTGGTGCGGATGGGCATACCGGGCGTCGAGTACTTCGCCCATCCGTGGATGCTGGGACCCCGCTTCGCCAAGGAGGCGCTGTTCACCGGCGACCGCTTCGACGCCCAGCGCGCCTACCAGCTGGGCATGGTGAACCGGGTCGTGCCGCGCGCTGAGCTGGCCGATGCGACATTCGCGCTGGCTGAGCGCATTGCCACGATGCCCACGTTCGGGCTGGCGCTGGCCAAGCGGGCGGTGAACCAGTGCGAAGACCTGATGGGAATGCGGCCGGGGATGGACTCGGTCTTCGGCCTGCATCACGTCGCGCACGCGCACAACGCGGAGGTGTCCGGCGACTCCCTGGGCGGCCTGGACGCCCACGGCATGAAGAAGGCCGGCGGGTGAACCCCGATCCGGGGGACGCCGTCCGCGAGTTCCGGGCCGAGGTACGGGACTGGCTGGCCGCGCATGTGCCCGCCGAACCGCTGCCGTCGGTGGACACCGCCGAAGGGTTCGCGCGGCACCGCGAATGGGAGCGTGAGCTCGCGGAGGCCCGGCTGGCCGTCGTGACCTGGCCGGCCTGCTACGGCGGCCGCGACGCGTCGCTGCTGGAATGGCTGGTATTCGAGGATGAATACCACGCCGCCGCCGCACCGGTCCGGGTCGGCCAGAACGGGCTGTTCCTGCTCGCCCCCACCCTGTTCGCGCACGGCACCGCCGAGCAGCGTGACCGCCTGCTGCCCCGGATGGCCACGGCGGACGACGTCTGGGCCCAGGCGTGGTCGGAGCCGGAGGCGGGCAGCGATCTCGCCGCGATCCGGGCCACCGCCACGGCGACCGACGGCGGCTGGCTGCTGTCGGGGCAGAAGACGTGGAGCACCCGCGCGGCGCTCGCCGACCGGGCGTTCGGCCTGTTCCGCAGCGATCCCACGGCGAAGCCGCACCGTGGCCTGACCTACCTGCTCTTCGACCTGCACGCCGACGGCGTCACCGTGCGCCCCATCCGCCAGCTCGGCGGGGAGGCCGGGTTCGCTGAGATCTTCCTCGACGGCGTGTTCGTGCCCGACGCCGACGTCGTCGGCGCGGCTGGCGACGGCTGGCGGATCGCAATGAGCACCACGAGCCACGAGCGAGGCCTGTCGCTGCGCAGCCCGGGACGGTTCTGCGCGGCGGCCGCGCGGCTCGTCGAGCTGTGGCAGCGGGCCGGTGACCCAGCCGACACGGCGCTGCGCGACCGGGTCGCCGACGCCTGGATCGGCGCGCGGGCCTACCGGCTGCACACCCTCGCCACCATCGACCGGCTCGCCGCGGGCGGCTCCCTGGGCGCGGAGTCCAGCCTGGGCAAGGTGTTCTGGTCCGAGCTGGACGTCGCCCTGCACGAGACGGCGATGGACCTTCTCGGGCCGTATGCCGAGCTGCGCGATCACCCGGCTCCGGACGGGCGCTGGCTGGGCGACTACCTGTTCTCGCTGGCTGGCCCGATCTATGCGGGCACGAACGAGATCCAGCGCAACGTGATCGCCGAGCGGCTGCTTGGACTACCCCGGTGAGGCAGGCACCGGTGAGGCAAACACCGATGAGGCAGGCACGGTTGAGGCAAACACCGGTGAGCCTCGCGCGCTCAGCTGAGCAGGAGCAGTTCGGCGCGGCCCTGCATGACATGCTGACCGCCGCTGACGTGCCCGGGGCCGCGCGCCAGTGGGCCGCGGGCGACCGGGCACCTGGTCTCGAGCTGTGGCGCGGACTGGCCGGGCTGGGTGTCACCGCACTCGCTGTGCCGGAGAAATGGGGTGGCCTCGGCGCCAGCCCCGTGGATCTCGTTGTCGCCTGCGAGGAACTCGGCCATCATGCGCTGCCCGGGCCGGTAGCCGAGTCAGTCGCCGCGGTGCCGGAGTTGCTCACCGCGCTGCTTGATCACGAGAAGCTGACTGATCACGAGGACCTGGGCGCCGGGTGGCTTCCCGGGCTGGCGGCCGGAGACCTGCTCACCACGCTGGCCCTGCCACCGCGGCTGCCGTACGCGGTGGACGCCGACGCCGCTGGGCTGGTGCTGCTGGCCGAGGCCGGCACCCTCTGGGTCGCCGCGCCGGGAGCCAGGCACCAGTCGGTCGATCCGGCCCGGTCGCTGTTCGAGGTCAGCGGCGAGCAGGTGCTGGCCGACGGCCCGGCAGTGGCGGACGCCGCGGCCCGCGCGCTCAATTTCGGCGCACTGGCCAGCGCGGCGCAGTTGCTCGGCGCGGGCCGCGCCCTGCTGGAAGCCAGCGTCAGGCACGCCGGGCGGCGGGTGCAGTTCGGCCAGCCGGTCGGGGCGTTCCAGGCCGTCAAGCATCATCTCGCCGACGTGGCGATCGGGCTTGAGTTCGCCCGGCCGCTGCTCGACGCCGCCGCCATCGCGCTCGCGGCCGGCGGCGGTGCGAACGGCGCGGGCACCGCGGCCAGGGACGTCTCGGCCGCGAAGATCGCCTGCGCCGACGCCGCGGTCCGGGCCGCCCGCGCCGCCCTGCAGGTGCACGGCGCGATCGGCTACACCACCGAGCTCGACCTGAGCTTGTGGCTGACGAAGGTCCGGGCCCTCGCCCCGGCGTGGGGCAGCCAGGCCGAGCACCGCGCCGTGGTGATGGCGGCCCTCACCGGTAACGGCGAGTCATCGTGTCGCTGACCGACGAGCAGCGGGCGCTGCGCGACGCGGTGCGCGCGCTCCTGGCGCGGCAGCAGCGCCGCCCGCCGG
>DAIRVB010000065.1:5062-9625 GCA_036803065.1 Streptosporangiaceae bacterium | reverse complement strand
CGCTGTGGCAGCGGCTGTGCGGCGAGATCGGCATCGCGGGGCTGGCCGTGCCGGAATGCTATGGCGGCGCCGGGGCCGGCCCGGTCGAGACGCACGTCGCGGTGGAGGAACTCGGGCGCGACCTCACCCCGTCACCCATGATCGGCTCGGCGGTGCTGGCCGCGCAGGCCCTGCTGGCCTCCGAAGACAGCGCAGCGTGCCGGCGGCTGCTGCCGCCGATCGCCGACGGCACCGCGATCGCGGCGCTGGCCTGGACGGGACCGGGCGGCCACTGGGACCCCGGCGAGGTCGCGTGCCACGCGGCCGCCCCCACCGCCACGCCAGGCAACTGGGTGCTCAACGGCGCGGCGCACCACGTGCTCGACGGTGCCGCGGCCGATGTGCTGCTGGTCGCGGCCCGGATGCCGGACGGAGTCGGGCTGTTCGAGGTTGACCCGGGGCACAGCGGGGTCACCCGCTCGGCCGTGACGACCATGGACGGCACCCGCCAGCTGGCCATCGTTGAGCTAAAGGACGTGCCTGGCCGGCGTATCGGCGATCACGCGGCCCTGGCGCGGGTGCGGGATCTGGCGTGCGTCGCGCTCAGCGCCGAGCAGGTGGGGGCCGCGCAGCGGGCACTTGAGCTGACTGTGGCCTATACCAAAATCCGGGTCCAGTTCGGCCGCCCGATCGGCAGCTTCCAGGCGCTCCAGCACCGGATGGCCGACCTGCACGTGCTGGTGGAATCGGCCCGCTCGCTCTCCTACGCCGCGGCGACGGCGGCCGCCGAGGGGGCACCGGACCTCGGGCTGCGGGCGGCGGCGGCCAAGGTCTACTGCTCGGAGGCGGCGCTGCAGGTGGCAGGCGAGATGATCCAGCTGCACGGCGCCATCGGCATCACCTGGGAGCACGAGGCCCATCGCTACCTCAAGCGGGCCCACGGTGCCGCGCAGCTCCTCGGCCGACCGTCCGAGCACGTGGCCAGGATCGCGGCCGCCCTGATCGACCGCCGATGAAGCTCGCGGCCCGCGCCGGTGGCCTGCTACCGCCTGGGACGCTCCTGGTGGGGGGCGGGCTCGCGGTGCTCGGCGGCGGCTCCTACGCCCAGCTCGCGGTGGCCGGTCACAGCCTGAGCACGGGCGGGATGGCGGCCATGTCGGTACTGTGGTCGATCGTCTTCTGGGTCGGCCTGGGCCTGTTCTTCCCCGTTGAGCAGGAACTCATCCGGCTGGTCGCAGCGCGCAAGGCGACCGGCGAAGGCGTCATTCCCGTGGCGCGCCGTGCGGTCCTGCTGGCCGGCGCGATTCTCGCGGCCACGCTGGTGGCACTCGCCGTGGCCGGCCGGCCGCTGGCCGACCGGCTGTTCGGCGGCGACATCGCGATGGTGGCGGCGCTCGCCGCGGCATTGCTCGGGCTGGCGGTCACCGCGGTAAGCCGGGGCGTGCTCGCCGGCATGGGCAGGTTCAAGGCGTACGGCAGCCAGCTCGCCATCGACGGCGGACTGCGGATCGCGCTCGGCTGCGCCCTCGGCGTCGCGGGCGCGCGCTCGCCCGCCGCGTTCGGCCTGACCCTGGCCGTTCCGCCACTGCTTTCGGCGGGGTGCATGCTCGCCCCGCTGCGCAGAGAGCTGCATCCGGGGCCGGCCATCGCCTGGACGGTGATGTGCCGCGGGCTGGGGCTGCTGATCGCCACCATGCTGCTCGCCCAGTTCGTCGTGAACGTGGCAGTGATCAACGTCAGGCTGCTTTCGCCCGGTGATCCGGCGGTGGTCGGCGCAATGCTCGCTGCCATGATCCTGGCCCGTGTGCCACTGTTCGTATTCACATCGTTGCAGGTGTCCCTGCTGCCGGGCCTGGCCGGAGCCGTGGCGGCGGCCGACAAGGCGCGCTTCCGGCAGCTAACAGCCCGCGGTTGCGGGATCGTGACAGTCCTCGGCATAGCCGGAGGAGTGCCCGCGGCGATCCTCGGGCCGCGGCTGATCCGGGTGCTGTTCGCCGCCCGGCCCACCCTCGGGCACGCCGATTTCGCCTGGCTTGCCTCTGGAACGCTGTTCTACATGCTGGCCATGGTCCTGGGCCAGAGCGCGATGGCATTGTCCAGGCACCGCGATCAGTTGCTTGGATGGATGACGGGCGTCCTCGTGCTTGTCGCCATCACCCTAGGGCCTGGCGAGGTCAAGCGCCGGGTGGAGGTCGGCTACGCGCTCAGCTCCCTGACTGTGGCCGTCGTCCTGGCGCTCGTAGTGTTCCTGCGCACGTCAAGGCCCGGCGCCCATCGGAGCCCCAGGAGCCCAGCGGCGGTCGTCAGCGGCGGATTAATTAAGTCCGCGCCCGGACTAATTAAGCCGCCACCGGGTCGAGCTCATAAAACACCGCATTCCATTCGCGCGAATGGTGCCGCGCCAGCCGCCGGTCAGGACTAACTAAGACGCAACGGCTGGCGCGAGGTGATGTTTCATTTCCAGCCGGGCGCCGCGCCGGGAGCCCGCCAGAAACGGCTAGCCGCGCCCAGACCGGGTTCGCAGGGCGGAGCTGGCCAGCGGGGCGAATGCCACCAGGGCGGCAATGACCGCCACGAAGGCGCCGAAGTCCCAGCCCACCTTCACCAGCGACGACCCGCTCGCTGGCTTGAATACGACGGCGATGAGGACCAGCAGAAGGTTGACGGCCGCCCCCGCCGCGAGCAACTGATCATGGGTGAGCGGAAGGGCCGGCATGTCCCGCATGCTCGCGCGCAGAACGAGGTAGGCCACCATCGCCAGGGCCAGGATCAGCACGAGGAACAGGTAGCCGTGGGCGCCCAGGCCGTCTGCGGACGAACTGGTCGAGAAGCTGCCGAACGCCGCGCTCACCGAGAACCACGGCAGGAACAGCGAGACGAAGAGGACGAGTGTGGCGGCACCGGCGATCCGGTCCGTCCGCGTCCACCGGCCGGCATCGAAGCTGAATGCCTGCGCTCTTGAGACGGTGGACACCGGCGCCGTGACGCCCGTGGCGGAGCCGCGCGACCCGGCTCCGAGGGCCGCGCTCACCGGCATCTGCGTGCCGCAGTTCGCGCACGCCGTCGCACTCTCGGCGACATCGCTGCCGCACTGAAAGCAGATCATGATTCTCCCCTCTCGAATTGGCGGAGATATCCCCGCGCTTTCTTCTCTCACGGGGCCGGCCCGGCCACGGTTCATTGCCTATTGAATTAAGGGGTGATCTGCCCTTTTAGGGCACTTGCCACGCGCGGGCGCAGAAGTAAACGTTTCTATGGCCCGCCCACGGCATGCTGACCGGCCCGGCCTACTGGACCGGTCCGATCTCGGTGCCAGCGAGCTCGGCGTAGATGAGGAACCTGAACGGGTCGGTCTGCTGGTATCGCTCCATGAGCCGGTGCAGCGCGGTCTGGCGCAGTTCGGCCAGTGCGGCGCTGGCTGGGTGGCGCAGCAGGCCGGGGGTGATGATGTCCAGGGCGAGGGCGTGATCACCCTGGCCGATGAGGGTGGCGGCGGCATTGACGAACGGCTCTTCCGCTTCCCCGGCCAGCGGGTCGAGTGCCGCGGCGCGGTCGGCTGCGGCCAGCGGCTCGAGTCCCTGCCCATCCGGCAGCCAGTATCCGGTGCGCTGGTGGTAGAGCCGGGCGGCGAAGTTGTCCCGGATCACCAGGTACGGCCCGACCACGCTGGGGTGGCCGCGGAGCACGTCGGGCAGGTGGTTGCCGTCCAGGATGGCGGGAAGGGCAAGGCCGTCGCGGATGGCGTCGAGTACCACGCCGTGTAGCTCGGTGAGCGCGGCCTGCAGGCCGTTGATGGCCTCGATGGTAAACAGTTCGGTCAACGGCGTGTGACCGTGGATCAGGACGCGCGGCTGCAGGTCCCGGATGAACCGGAGGCTCTCCAGCAGTCCCTCGGGGGAGCCTTCGGCCCAGAACGGGGCGCCGAGGTAGGGCATCATCACATCGCCGACCAGCAGCAGGCCGCTGGCGGGCAGGTGGACCATCAGGGCGTCGGGGGTCTCGCCGCCCGGCGTGGGGTACAGGACGCGCTCGGTGCCGCTGACGGTCAGCGATGTCGGCTCGCTGATCAGCCGGCCGGGCACGATGTCCGCGGTGCTGGTGCCCTGGCCGGTGAAGTAGCGGAACGGGATCGTGTTGCGGCGCTGCTGGTCCAGTTCGGCGGGGAAGCCGGCCTGGGTGATGACCTGCGTGGCTGGTCCGCGCAGCGCGCCGGCGCCGCCGATGTGGTCGACGTGCGCGTGGGTGAGGATGAGGTGGCTGACCGGGAGACCGGCATCGCCGAGGGCGGCCCTGACCCGTTCCTGGGTGGTTCCGGCGTCGATGGCGATCACGCCCTCGCTGGTGGTGATGAACGCGAAGTCGCCGAAGTCGTAGCCCTGGGCGACCGCGACGTCCGGTTCCGGCCGGAAGATGGCCGGCGGGGTGAACGGGAAGCCGTCCTCGGCGGACGGCCCGCCGGTCGTGCTCGTCCACGACACCTGCGGGAATGTCACCCAGCCGGTGCTGACCTGCCCGCACTGCGACGGCGAGGTCGCCGCCGCCAACACCCACAGCGAGCCGGGCCCAGGAAGCCGGCCCGCCCCC
>DAIRVB010000065.1:1381-4962 GCA_036803065.1 Streptosporangiaceae bacterium | reverse complement strand
GGTCGCCGCCGCCAACACCCACAGCGAGCCGGGCCCAGGAAGCCGGCCCGCCCCCAGCGGAGCTGTCACAAAGGGGGGCGGTGCGGTGTCTTAGAGAGAGACGAGCCTGGGCGGCCGGGCGGTTTCGCGGCAATGAGGGCAAGGAGGCTGGGCATGACAGGAAAGGCAGATCCTGGCGCAGCACCGGGATACTTCACGGAGGTGTCCGGGGCGAAGTACATCCGGCTGACGACGTTCCGGCGAGACGGCCGGGCAGTCTCCACGCCGGTGCACGTCGTCGCTGACGCAGATGTGGCGTTCTTCCGCACCTGGGACGTGGCCGGCAAGGCCAAACGCCTTCGCCACACCCCGGCCGTGCAGATCGCGCCCTCGACGCTGCGGGGGCGGCCGCTCGGGCCGCCGATCCCGGCCCAGGCCCACCTCCTCGAAGGCGAGGCGTCGCAGCGGGCCGCCCGCATGCTCGCCGCGAAGCACCCCATCCTGCATGGCCGGCTCATCCCGTGGTACCACCGCCGGCGAGGCTGGACCACCCAGCAGTACCGTCTCGAACGGCCCGCGGCCGCCGCCATCCCCTAGAGGTGCCAGTCACGCGGCGGGCGTGTCACGATCAGAACGGTCCGGACAGTTCACCGAGGGCGTCGGTGAGCCGCAGGTTCTCGGCGTAGTCCACCGGGCAGGCGATGACCGAGACGGTGTCCGCGGCCAGCGCCTCGGTGAGGCTGGGCAGCAGGTCACCGGCGGAACGCACCTGGTAGCCCCGGGCGCCGAAACTCTCCGCGTAGGCCACGAAGTCGGGGTTCGAGAAGCTGATGGCCACGTCATGGCCGAGTTCCAGGTCCATCTTCCACTTGATCAGGCCGTAGGCGTCGTCCTGCCAGATCAGCACCGTCAGCGGGACGCGTTCCCGCATGGCCGTCTCGATCTCCTGTGAGTTCATCAGGAACGCCCCGTCGCCCATCGCGGCCAGTACCCGGCGCTCCGGCGCGGCCAGCTTGGCCCCGATGGCGCCGGGGAGGGCGAAGGCCATGGTGGACAGCCCGTTGGAGACCAGGCAGGTGTTGGGCTCGTAGGTGGGGTACAGCCGGGCCATCCACATCTTCACCGCGCCGGTGTCGGCCAGCACGATGTCCGAGCGGCCCAGGGCGGCCCGGATGTCGGACACGATCCGCTGGGGCTTGACCGGGAAGCTGTCGTCGCTGCCGCCGCGGGCCAGTTCGGCGGCCAGCAGCCGGCGGACCTTCTCGCCGCTCGTTCCCAGCTGGAACCGGCGGGTGGTGGCGGCAGCCAGGGCGTCGAGGGTCCGGCTGATGTCAGCCTGGACGCCGACTTCGACGTCATAGCGGGCGTCCACCTCAGCCGGGACCCGGCTGAGGTGCAGGATCCTCTTGTCGCCGCCCGGGTTGATCCGCACCGGATCGAACTCCTGCAGTTCGTAGCCCACGCTGACGATCACGTCTGCCTCGTCGAAACCAAAGTTGACGTAGTCGTGGCGCATGAACCCCACCGCGCCGAGCGCGTGCGGATGGTCGTCAGGGAACACCCCCTTGCCGTGAAAGGTGGTGGCCACCTGCAGGCCCAGCTGCTCGGAGAAGCGCCGCAGGGCAGCCGCCGCGCCAGCCCGGGCCGCTCCGTGCCCGGCCAGGACGACGGGCCGGCGAGCCCCGTTGAGCACCGCCGCCGCCCGCTCGATCTGCGCCGCCGAGGGCTCGTCCGGCCGGGGCACGTTGAGGTCGAGGGGGGTCAGCCCGTCCGGCGCCGGCATGGCCTCGATGTCCTCGGGCACGGCCAGGTAAACGGCGCCGGGGCGTTCGGTCTGAGCCAGCTTGAACGCCTTGCGGACCATCTCGGGGACCGCCTCGGGGCTCAGGACCAGGTCCGCCCACTTGGTCACCGGGGAGAACATCGACACCAGGTCGATGCTCTGATGCGATTCCTTGTAGATCCGGTTCAGCCCGACCTGCGCCGAGAAGGCGACCACCGGCGTGCTGTTGGTGGTGGCGTCGGCCGTCCCGAGCAGCAGGTTGATGGCACCGGGGCCGAGAGTCGCCGAGCACACACCGGCGCGCCCGGTCAGCCGGCCGAATATCTCGGCCATGAACGACGCGGCCTGCTCATGGCGGACCAGGACGTACCGGATGGAGGACCGGGCCAGGGCGTCGGTGAAGTGGATGTTCTCTTCACCGGGGATGCCGAACACGCAGCTGACGCCCTCATGCTCCAGGCAACGGACCAGCAGGTCCGCGACACGTTGCTGGTCCGCAGGCACGACTCGGAGCGTACCGGAGGATCGTCGCCAGCCAGGTGTTCACCCTCGCGGGCGGCAGCCAGCGGGCGGCCCCGTCCTCAGTGGGCACCTAACTGAGTCCTGACCCGCCGATTCCGGTCAGGATCCACGGAGTGCTCGGCGGACCAGCGTTTCAGGCCCTCGTCGGTCAGCATCTGGGAGAAGGCCTCCTCCGCGGCGCCGACGAGCGGAGCCTCCCCAGCGAGGTGCCCGGGGATGAGCGGCGGTGGCGGCGAGACGCGGAAGGCCATCAGGCCGGCCAGGTACGCGCGGGTGGCGTGCTCACCGGCTACCGCGAGCAGCTCCCGTCCGAGGCCGCCGACGGTGACCACGTCCGGGTCGAACGCGTTGACCAGTCCGGCGGCCCCGCGGCCGAGCGAGCGTCCGAGGTCGGCCAGCGCCGCGAGGGCCTCCGGCTGCCCGTCCCGGCCAGCGGCGAGGACGCCGAGCACGTAGCTGACCTCGTCATCTGGCGGCGGATCACGGCGCGCCCGGGCGAGCGCGGAACCGTCGAGGGACGTGTTCCAGCAGCCATACGCGCCGCACCGGCAGGGCAGCGCGGGGTCGCCGAAGGGCATGTGGCCGAACTCGCCGGCCATTCCACCCGCGCCGAGCACGGCCCGGCCTCCTTCGATGATCGCCCCGCCGACACCGGCGTCCATGTAGAGGTGCAGCATCGTGCCCGCACCGGTGGCCGCGCCGCGCCGGGACTCGGCGATGGCGGAGAACGTGGCGTCGTTGCCCGTGATGAACGAGTGCTCGCTCTCGCCCGGGCCGTAGCGCGGCCAGAGCACCGAGAGGTCGACGTCGTGCCAGCCAAGGTTCGGTGCGTGCACGAGACGGCGGCTGACGACCGTGCCCGGGACGGCGATCGCCACGGCCTGGATCCGCTGGCCGAACCGCCGGTGCACAGCGCCGAACTCGGCGGCCACCGCGGTGAGTACCTCGTGCTCGTCACGATGGTGTGCCTGCTCAGAGGAGACGATGGCTGTCCCGCCGAGCTGCACGGCGGCCACCCGCCAGGTCTCGTGCGCGATGGCGGCGACGGCCACCAGCGGCCCGCGGGGATGAGGGTGCAGCGAGGTCGTGGGCCGGCCGCGGCTGCCGGTGGGCGGCGCCGGGCGCTCGGCCAGCAGGTTCAAGGCGACGAGGCGTGCCGTCGTCTCGGCGGCGAAGCCGCTGGGCATGCCGAGCTGACGGGCGACCGAGGTCCTGGCGATGCCGGGCCTGTCGTGCACGGCTCCCAGCAGGACCGCCTGCGATGACATTCCCCGGCACCCACCTCATGCTCGCGTTA
>DAIRVB010000065.1:0-1281 GCA_036803065.1 Streptosporangiaceae bacterium | reverse complement strand
GGCCGGTACAGAACGGGCGGCCTGCTCGCCCTGGCCAGCGCCGCCTTCGTCTATGTGACGGCGGAGACGCTGCCCGTCGGGCTGCTGCCCCAGCTTGCCTCCGGCCTGCACGTCCACGAGTGGGCGGTCGGGCTGCTGGTGACTGCGTACGCGGTAGTCGCAGGGCTCGCAGCCCTGCCGGTCACAGCGTTGCTGGAGCACCGCCCGCGTCGGCAGATCATCATCGGCGCGATGGTTCTGCTGGCCCTCTCGCAGATCGCGATGGCCGTCGCACCCGGCTACGAGGTGATGCTCGCAGCGCGCTTGCTCTGCGCGCTGGCGCACGGAGTCTTCTGGTCACTGCTGGCCCCGGTGGCGGCGAGCATGGCGCCTCCGGGGAAGGCGGGGCGGGCGACGGCCATCGTTTTCGCGGGGAACTCGCTCGCGCTCGTCCTGGGCACCCCGCTCGCTACCGCGATCGGCCAGCTGGCCGGATGGCGCGTCGCGATGGCGGTCCTGGCCGGGGCAGCGGCGATGAGCGTCGTGGCCCTCCAGGCGACTTTGCCGGCCCTGCGCCCCGAGCGGCCTGCCGGTGGTCTGCAGGCACGGTTCACGTCGATGCCCGCGGCCCTGGGCAGCCGGCCGCTGCTCGTCCTGTGCGCGGTGACGGTGTTCCTCGTGATCGGGCACTTCACCGCGTACACCTACATCGCGGCGCTCGTCCGCCAGGACGCGGGCCTGGCCGGCCTGGCGCTGGCCGCCGTGCTTCTGGCCTACGGCGTGGCCGGCATCGGGGGCATCGCGCTGACCGGCTGGGCGACCGATCGCCGGCCCCGCCTGGTGGTTGCGGCGTGCACGCTCGGCTTGACGGGTGCGCTCGCCGGGCTCGCCGTCCTCGGCCCGGGGTCAGTCGTGTTGACCGTGGCCGCGGCGATCCTCTGGGGCGGGGCGTTCACCGCGATCCCGGTGTGCCTCCAGGCGGCGGTACTGCGCATCGCCCCGCGGGCCGCCGGCACGGCCTCTGCGCTCTACGTTGTCGCCTTCCAGATCGGCATCGGCGGCGGATCGCTCGTCGGGGCAGCGCTCGTGGGATCCGGCCTGCTCCGCGAGCTGCCGGCGGTCGGTGCCGCGCTGGTCGCGGCGGGCGCACTCGTACTGCTCGCGGGGCGCGAGGCTTTCCCCGTGCGGGGAGTGGCCGACGAGCCCTAGGCCAGTGCGCAGCGCCCGCTGCCCGCCCTCGTGTCGTCAAATGCCTGGCGTGACCATCTCGGCCGGCTACGGCGCTGGCGGAAGCATCGTCGC
>DAIRVB010000064.1:0-12557 GCA_036803065.1 Streptosporangiaceae bacterium | reverse complement strand
GGCCGGGGGGGCCGCGGCGAAGGACGGCGGCTGCGGGCTGAGGTCGATCAGGTCGGCAAGCCCTGGATCGTTGTCCACGCGGGCCACACCAAGCGCCGGCAGGCCCAGCAGCTGCAGGGCCGTTTTGGGGATTGAGGCATGCGAGCACCAGCGATGATCGATGCCGGGCCGGACACGGCCACCAAACATCAGTAGCGGCAGGCGTGGCCCGTAGGCCAGCTGGATGCCGCCGAGGTCGGTCTCGACGTTGGGGGTCGCAACATGGTCGTCATAGCCGCCCCAGTCGTCCCAAGTCAGCAGGAACACCGTGGAGTTCCACAGCCCGGCCGAGGCGACTGCGCCGACGGCCTGCCATATCGCGTTGTGCCCGCGTGTCACATCGGCCGTCGGATGCTCGTCATAGGGGCTGTCGTGCCAGACCATCGACAGGGTGGGCAGGCTGCCTGCGGCGGCGTCGGCGAGGAACTGCGCCGACGGCCCGGCCGAGCGCACGATGTTCGGTGAGCCTTTCAGCTGAGCGTAGAACTCCAGCGGGTAGCCGCTGGAGCCGGTGTATGCCTTCCACGTCAGGTTGTTGTCTGCGGCGTGGCCCGGTAGCGACGGCATGTCCCATACCGGCTGGGGTGCGCTCCGTGAGGGGTTCTTCAGCGTCGGGGTCTGGCCCCCTACGATCAGCAGATGATTCGGGGTGGAGTTCGTTCCGAAACCGGAGCAGTGGTTTTCCAGGAACGCCCCTGAGGCGGCAAGCCACGCGTAGAACGGCAGCACAGCTGTGGTGTCGAACTGCACGTGCGCGCCGGTGATTTTCCCGGTCAGCCAGCGGTAGTAGGCGTGCCGGTCGTGCGGCTGATCAGACGCCGGCGGATTGGCCGCCACCGGCCAGCCGGCCGCGACGTTGGCGCCGTAAGCCGCCATCGAACGGAAGTAGTTGTCGGTGGTGTGATTCTCCTGAACAAAGATCACGATATGTGTGATCGGGATCCCCGGCGCTGGTGTAGCCATCATGCCCGTCCTTCATCGAGGTAGGTGCCGCATCCATTCAGCCACAACCGCACCGATCACGAGGCCAATGACGCAACGAGAGAATGGCGGCGTCGCGGTGGCGCGGCGCAGGTCGCTGCCGCCCTATGTGACGCGAATCTTCCGTGATCATGGACGACGGTCTCTGGCGCTGTCGGCGGGTCCCGGTAGTCTGCCGTGCCATGAGAAGCGTGCAGCCCGAAGTGTTCCTCGTTGCCAGGCCGTCCATCGACTACGGCGAAGTCGCCGCGTACCTGCGGGAGGTGGGCGGTACGGGCTGGCTGGAGCGACTCGACCGCGGCGAGTCGGCGAGCGACGCGGAGAACATCGCTGAGTTCGCCGGCAAGATGTGCTACCGGGCCTGGGAGCCGGGGCTGAACCCGAACGTCAGCCGGGTTCGCAACGACCACGACGCGTACCTGCGCAACATCCTGAAGCAGTCCCACGGCTCGGTCCTGGAGCACGCCAGTTTCACCTTCGTGCTGCACAACGTCAGCCGCGTGCTGACCCATGAGCTGGTCAGGCACCGGCCGGGAACGGCCGTGTCACAGGAGTCGCTGCGCTTCGTCCGGCTGGACGACATCCCGTTCTGGTTCCCCGACTGGGCCCGCGAGGACCCGGAGCTGATGAAGCGCGCGACGGCCGTCGTCGAGCAACTGGAGGAGTTCCAGCACTGGATGGCCGGGCACTTCGGCCTGGACGAGGAAGGCGTGCTGATGCATGAGAAGAAGCACAAGACCTCGTTCATGCGGCGGTTCGCCCCCGACGGCGTGGCCACCGGGGTGGTCTGGACGGCTAACATCCGCACCCTGCGGCACACGATCGAAGCACGGACCGATCCCGGTGCCGAGGAAGAGATCCGGCTCGTGTTCAGCAAGATCGGGGAGCTGATGCGGGCCGAGGCCCCGGCGCTGTTCGGCGACTACGAGATCACCGACGGTGCGTGGGTGCCGCAATGGCGCAAGGTCTGACGGCGCGAGGTCTGAGGTACTGACCCTGCGCCGGGATGCGCTATGTCCCGGAGGCCCCGACGCTATGCGCCGGGCCCGTCCCTGGCGTCGGGGTCGTCGAGGTGAATATGCTCGCCGGACGTCCGGTGCCCGAGTACCCGCAGGGTGCCGCGGACCATGGCCTCCGGGCCGCTCACGAAGACCTCGCTGTCCGGCCAGGATCCGTGCCGCCGCACGATCTCCGGGAGCATCCCCTGCAGGCCTGCGAACCCGGGCTCGTGTGAGAGCGCCGGGATCACCCGCAACGACGAGCAGGCTGACTCCAGCCGCCGCAGGTCAGGCAGGTCGTAGAGATCCTCCCGGCGGCGGGCGCCAAAGAACAGGGAGATGCTCCGGGCGGGCCGCGGGACCGTCGTGTCGGCGAGCCCCTCGATGATGGCCTTGATCGGAGCGAGACCGGTGCCGCCCGCCACGCACAGGATGTCACGGCTTGACCTGTCGTCCACGATCATGGTGCCCCGGGCCGGGCCGAGTACCACGGTGTCCCCGGGGCCCGTTTCGTGCACAAGTGCCCCGCTCACCCTGCCCATGGGAATGGCGCGGACATGAAGGTCCAGCGATCCGTCCGGCCGCGGCGCGTTGGCGATCGAGTACTTGCGCCATAGTCTGGGCCACCTCGGGACCTGGACAGTCAGGTACTGGCCGGGCAGGTACCGCAGCGGCTGGGCCGGATCGGTCCGGATGGTCAGGACGGCGAGGTCGGGGCCGCGTATGTCATGGCTGACCACTTCGCCGAGCCACCAGGCTGGCTCGGTCTCGTTGTCCCGCGCGGCCTGGGTCATGACCGTGGCGATGTGATCCAATGCCGTCTCCCAGGCGGACTGTGCCCGAGCGGTCCACAGGCCGCCGCTGAACGTACGGAGGGTGGCGACAAGGGTCTCGCCGATGACCTGATAATGGTTCTCCTGCACACCGAATTTGCGGTGGTCGACCGCGAGCTGGCAGAGGTATTCGGCCAGGGCTTGCGGGTCGTCCATGCTCCATACTGTGCGCGCCAGGGCGGTCAGGAAGTGCTTCCGCTGGATGTCCATGGCTGGCGGAAACATTGAGCGCAGCTCGGGATTTGCCATGAACAGGCGGGCATAGAAATATCCCACGGCCTTTTCGGCTACGGGCTCTATATGAGCGAACGATTGTTTCAGGATCGCGCAATCGATCTGGGCTATGCCGTCCTGGGCCCCGCCCGGATCGCTACCCGCCGGGCCCGCTGGGCCTGAGGAACCCCCGGCCGGTGAGCCCGCAGGCGGCCGGCCGGGAGGGGCCACCACCCCCCGGCGCTGGCCACTTTCCCGGCGTCTCCCCACGGAATCCGCCCCCTAGCGCAATCGCCACGTCCATTAGTGTGGCATCAGTGCCCGAAACCGACAAGTGATTCAGGACAAGGCCGGATCAAGGCTACAGGCTGCGGGGAAGTGTAATCGACGTAACTACTATAGCACTTAGTGAATGGCGCTCCGATACAGCGAGTCAAAGCCGACTATACTCATGTGGCGCCACTCGGGCCACCGATTCTGTGTTAGTCGCGATTACCCGCCCGGGGCGGATCTCGCTGCCAGCAGGCGGGCGGCCGGGTGCTCTCAGGTGGTCCCGGGGGCGGCGGTGATCAGCGGTGCTTTCCCGCCGAAACCGGCTGTGAAGGCATAGGATCGGTGCCTCGCCGGCCGGGACATCCACGGAGGAATCCTTCTCCCTGGACCCAGCATCGACCGCTGGCGGCTTGGGGGACGCATGGCCCGCGCGCTCATCGGGATCACCAGCCAAATGGTGGCGGCGCGCTGGGGCGACTGGGTCCGCGAAGCTGTGCTGTCCCCGCAGACCTACTCCCGCGCCGTGGAGCGGGCCGGGGCGGTGCCGGTCCTGGTTCCGCCCATCCCGCCGGGCGGGATACCCCGGCTGATCGAACGGCTGGATGGCGTGCTGTTCACCGGGGGCGAGGATGTCGATCCGGCGCTCTATGGCGCGGCCCGGCACGAGCGGACCGACGAGCCGGATGCCAGGCGGGACAGGTTCGAGCTCGCCCTGGCCCGCGCGGTCATCGAGGCGGGACTCCCGTTCCTCGGGATCTGCCGCGGCCTGCACGTGCTCAACGTGGCCCGGGGTGGCACCCTGGTGCAGCATCTCCCCGATGCTGTGGGGCACCACGGGCACGCCCCGGACCGGGCCAGGATGAGCTTCCACGATGTGCGGATCGAGCCTGCGAGCAAGCTTGGCAGGCTGCTCGGAGAGAAGGTCAGCGTGCCGGGTTCGCACCATCAGGCGGTCGCCCGGCTCGGTGACGGGCTCGAGGCGGCCGCGTGGGCCGACGACCAGGTGGTGGAGGCGGCCGAGTTCCGCGGCAACCCGTTCGGCATCGGCGTGCAGTGGCGCCCGGAAGAAGCTGATGACATGCGGATCTTCGAGGCATTCGCGGAGGCCGCCGAGGCCGCCTGACGGGCGGCCTGCCCTGGTCGATCTGGGATTCGGGCCGGTTATAGCCTGCCCAAGCTCCGCATCGACCATGTCCGCCGCCTCAGGCGGCCCGGAGGCGCCGTCCTAGGATGATCCGGTGACTTCAGCCGGGTACCTTCGATTTCCGCATGTCCAGGATGACTTGCTCGCCTTCGTGGCCGAGGATGACATCTGGCTCGCCGCCGCCTCCGGCGGCCGGGCCTGGCGGGTCTCCGCCGACCGGGCTCAGGTCAGTCATCCGCGGCTGGCCAGGGACGGCGCCCTCGTGGCCTGGACAAGCTGGCGCGACGGGCCGCCCGAGGTGTACGTGGCGGGAGTGGACGGCGACGCTAGCCGCCGGCTCACCTACTGGAGCGACCCGGACACCCGGACCTGCGGGTGGACACCGGATGGCGAGATCCTCGCGCTCACCTGCTCCGGGCAGGCCTTCGACCGGTTCACCTGGGCGCACACCCTGCCTGCCGATGCGGGGGTGCCACGCCGCCTCGCCTTCGGCCCGGTTTCGGATCTTGCCCTGGAGCCCGACGCCCGTGTCTTGCTGAACGGCTCGTGGGGGCGCGACCCGGCGTTCTGGAAGCGGTACCGGGGCGGGACTTCGGGGCGCCTGTGGACGGCGGGAGCAGACGGCCCGTTCCGGCGGATACTGGCCGACGTGGCCGGCCAGTTCGCGAGCCCGATGCTGGCGCGGGGCAGGCTGGTATTCCTGTCTGACCATGAGGGGACGGGCAACCTCTACTCGTGCCAGCTCGACGGATCCGGCCTGCTGCGGCATACCGACCACGACGGCAACTACGCTCGCCAGGCCAGCACCGACGGCAGCCGTGTGGTGTACCAGTGCGCGGGGGAGATCTGGATACTCGACGGCCTCGAGCCGGGCAGCGAGCCACGGCGGGTGGACATCACCCTCGGCTCGGCGGCCGCGGCCCGCACTCCGCGGCTGGTGTCGGCGCAGGACCATCTGGGCGACCTGTCCTGCGATACCACCGGCCGGGCCAGCGCGGTCGAGGTCCGAGGCACCGTGCACTGGCTCACCCACCGGGACGGCCCGGCCCGGGCCCTGTCCGTGACGCCCGATGCCCGGGCCCGGATGCCCCGCGTGCTGGGCAGTACCGGTGACGTGGTCTGGGTGAGTGACGCCGGTGGCTCGGACGCGCTGGAGATCGCGCCGGGCGGCGGTCCCGGGCTCGCCGCCGTCCCCGCTCCGCCCCGCCGGCTCGCGGAAGGCGCGCTGGGCCTGGTCAGTGAGCTGGCCGCGGCGCCTGACGGGTCAACTGTGGCGGTGGCCGCCAGGGACGGCCGGCTGCATGTCGTCGACGTGGCGTCCGGGCAGGTGAGCCTGCTGACGCAGGCCCAGGACGGGCCGGTGACCGGGCTCGTCTACGCTCCCGACTCGGCCTGGCTGGCCTGGTCGCATCCTGGGCTGCGGCCGCTGGGCCGGATCCGCCTCGCCCGGCTGGCGGACGCGACCATCGTGGATGTCACCGACGGGCGCTTCAGCGACTCCGAGCCGGCGTTCACGACGGACGGGCGCTACCTGGCCTTCCTGTCGGTGCGCAGCTTCGATCCCATCTACGACGCGCACTTTTTCGACCTGTCGTTCCCGTTCGGCTCGCGCCCGTACCTGGTGCCGCTGGCCGCTGGCACACCGTCGCCGTTCGCTCCCCTGGCGGAAGGCAGGCCGGTCGCGGACCGGCCGGGCGGAGGCCCGCAGGATGCCGGCGGCCAGGATTCTGCCCCGCCGGCCGAGCGGGGCCGGGACGACAGTGGCCGGCGCGACAGCGGCCGGAAGGACGGCAGCCGGGGGGACGACTCAGTGCCGCCCGCGGTCGTCGTGGACTCCGACGGGCTGGCCGGCCGGGTGGTGGGCGTCCCCGTGGCGGAGTGGCGCTACTCCTCGCTGCGCGCCGTCTCCGGCGGCCTCGCCTGGCTGAAGAAGCCGCTCACCGGGGTGCTCGGCGAGAGCGCGGCCGATCCTGACGCGTCGCGGCCGCGCCCGGCGCTGGAGCGTTTCGATCTCGCCAAGCGCAGCTGTGCCGAACTCGTGCCCGAGCTGGACTGGTTCGAGGTGAGCGGCGACGGGCAGCGCCTGGTCGTGCGCGACGGCGACGCGCTGCGGGTCGTGCCCGCTGACCGCGCTCAGGACGCTGACTCGGCGGACACCGTCACCGTGGACCTGTCCCGGGCCCGGTTCACGGTCGATCCGGTCGCCCAGTGGCGGCACGCCTATGACGAGATGGGCAGGTACGTCAGCCATGACTTCTGGGTGGCGGACATGGCCGACGTGGACTGGGCCGGGGTGCTCGATGCCTACCGGCCGGTGCTGCAGCGGATCGGCGGCCCGGGCGACTTCGCCGACCTGCTCCTGGAGGTGGTCGGCGAACTCGGCTCCTCGCACGCGTATGTGCGGCCCGCGAAGTCACCTGGCGACGGTGGACCCGGGCGGGTAGGGCTGCTCGGCGCCGACCTGGCGCCCGGGCCGGACGGCACCTGGCGGGTGGCGCGGGTGCTGCCCGGCGAGTCTTCCGACCCGCGCGCCCGGTCGCCGCTGGCCACCCCGGGCGTCAATGTCCAGCCCGGCGACGCCCTGCTGGCGGTGGACGGGCGGCCGGTGGACCCGGCCATCGGCCCCGGTCCGCTGCTGGTCGGCTCCGCCGGCAAGCCGGTGGAACTCACCGTCGCCAGCGAGGGCGGGGCACCGCGCCGGTTCGCGGTGACGCCGCTGTCCAGTGAGCGGCGGCTGCGGTACCAGGACTGGGTGGCCGGGCGGCGGCGCCTGGTCCGTGAGCTCAGCGGCGGCCGGGCCGGCTATCTGCACGTGCCGGACATGCTCGGCGAGGGCTGGGCGCACTTCCACCGTGATCTGCGGGTGGAGATGGCCAAGGACGCGCTGCTGGTGGACGTCCGGGCCAACCGGGGCGGGCACGTGTCCGAGCTGGTCATCGAGAAGCTGGCCCGCAAGATCATGGGGTGGGACCTGCCGCGGGGCCTGCTGCCATCGACCTACCCGGGGGACGCGCCACGCGGGCCGGTCGTCGCCCTGGCCGATCAGTTCGCGGGCTCGGACGGGGACATGGTCACGGCCGCGATCCGCATCCTCGGCCTGGGCCCGGTCGTCGGCACCCGCACCTGGGGCGGCGTGATCGGCATCGGTGACCCCTTCACGCTCGTCGACGGGACCCAGATCACCGTGCCGCGCTATGCCATCTGGCTGGAGGGATATGGCTGGGGGGTGGAGAACCACGGGGTCGACCCGGATGTGGAGGTGGACATCTCACCGGACGACTGGGCCGACGGCGCCGACCCCCAGCTGGAGACCGCGGTGCGGCTCGCCATGGAGGCACTGGAGGCCAGGCCGGCGGCCAGGCCGCCGGACACCTCGACCAGGCCGTCCCGGCGGCGGCCGCCGCTGCCGCCCCGCTCGCGGCAGTAGCCACCATCCCGGAGGTCCTCCGACAAGGCACCCGGACCACTGCACCGAAGGAGCGGGTCCTACAGCGGCAGCTGGTAGCCCCTGACCCAGTGGAGCTGCATCCAGAGAAGGACGTTCGTCCACGCCCCGGTGACCTCGAGGACCCCGACGATGACCAGCATCCCGCCGCCCACCTGCGCGATGAGCCGGGCATGACGGCGGGCGAAGTCGAAGGCCCGGACACCACGCTGGAAGGCGAGGGCGACGATCAGGAAGGGGATGCCCAGGCCGAGCCCGTAGATGAAGCCGAGCACGCCGCCGCGGCCGGCCGAGCCGCTGATCGCGGCCATGTTGAGCACGGCGGTGAGTGTGGGGCCGATGCATGGCGTCCAGCTCAGTGCGAAAAGAACGCCCAGCAGGGGCGCTCCGGCCAGGCCTGCCCGCGGGCGTACCGAGGGCCGCATGATCCGCCCGGTGATCGGGAACCTGTCCAGTGCGCCGGCGAACACCAGGCCGAGCACGATCGTGACCCCGCCGAGTACCGCGGTGAGCACGCTGGTCTGCTGGCGCAGCGCAATGCCGAGGCTGCCGAAGGCCCCTCCTTCGAGGGTGAAAACCACCGAGAAGCCGAGCACGAAAAGCGCCGTGCCGGCCACCGTCCGGCCGCGGCGGGTCCGGGCGGCCGGCCGGCCGGCCTCTGCGCCGGCCGCGTGCCCTCCGTCAGCGACGGAGGAAGGCCCGGCGACGGCCGGGCGCTGGGCATCCGCGCCGGACATCCCGGTGACGTACGAGAGATAGCCGGGCACCAGCGGGAGGCAGCACGGGGACAGGAAGGTGACCGCGCCAGCGGCGGCCGCGATCGGCACGGCCAGGATCAGCGGCCCGGACTGGACCAGGTTCTCGACCCCGCCGCCCATGATGCCTGCCTCCCTGCCGTTCTGGCTCGCCCCAACCTATCCCGCTGCTGGCCGGGGACCGCCAGCAGGTCGATCGATCTGATCCCGTTACGACAATCCATTGCACGATGCCTGAGCCGGGCTTAGCGTCCGATCAAGTCTCATTGTGTGTGATCACGTTTGAACGGAGATGTGCGATGGTCAGTCCAGGTATCCACCGGCTGCTGGCCCTCCTCACCGGGCGGCTGTCCCGGTTGCGGGGACGGGACGGTCATCGCCGGCCACTAGTGCGGAGCCTCGCGCTGATCGCCGGCCCCATGGTGCTGCTGCTGCCGCTGGCCGCAGCCGGGTCGTCGGTCAGTTCATCGCGGGCATCCGCGGCCGGCTCCTCGGCTGCCGCTGACTCCTCCGCGTCCGCCGCGCCCATCGTCAACCTGGCCCTGGCCGGCCAGGCCAGCGCCTCGTCGTCCGAATCTGCCAATCCGGCGTCCAAGGCGATTGATGGCGATGCCGGGACCGACTGGTGCACCTCGTCGTGGACCGGGAGCCTCGTGGTTGACCTGGGCCAGATCCGCTCCCTCAGTGACCTGGGCATCACGCTGGACGCGGCCAGCCCGTCGGCGAGCGCTACCATCCAGGTCGCGAGCCAGTCAGGCGCCTGGCAGGCGGTGCCGGCGGCGCGCAACGTCGCGCTGGATCCGGGGCACCCGATGTACGTGCCGCTGCCGAGAGGCACCCAGGCGCGGTACGCGCAGCTGACCGTCTGGAGCGACACCGGCGCGGACGTCTGCGTGGGGGAGTTCCGGATGTTCGGTCGTGACCCGGCCGCGGCAGGCATGAAGCTGGGCGCGGATCTGTCCTTCACCCCGCAGGAACTCGCCGCCGGAGCGAAGTTCACCTACCACGGCGAGCAGCAGAGCCCGGTGACGATCATGAAGGAGAACGGGGCCAACTACGTGCGCATGCGGCTGTGGGTGAACCCGCCGCCGGGCTATAGCAACCTGGCCAGCGATCTGGCCCTGGCCCGTAGCGTGCGGGAGGCCGGGATGAAGATCTACCTGGACATCATGTATTCCGATTTCTGGGCCGATCCGCAGCATCAGAACATCCCCGCGTCCTGGGCGGGCCAGGACCTCGCCCAGCTCACCGCGACGGTGCAGTCCTACACCCAGCAGGTGATCTCGGCCTTCGCCAAGCAGGGAACGCCCGTGGACATGGTCTCCATCGGAAACGAGATACGCAACGGCATCCTATGGCCGGTCGGCCAGGTCGACCCGACGGCCGGGACCGGCTATGACGCGCTGGCGACCCTGCTCAAGGCGGGCGTGACCGGCGCCCAGGCCGGCAACCCCCACGGCCACCAGCTGCTGATCATGATGCACTACGACCAGGGCGGCAACAACCAGCTGAGCCAGGCGTTCTACCAGAACCTGGTGTCACGCGGCGTGCCGTTCGACGTGATCGGCCTGTCCTACTACACGTTCTTCCACGGCACGATCTCCCAGATGAAGGCCAACGTGGACGCGCTCGCCACCCAGTTTCACAAGCCGATCGTCATCTCGGAAACCCAGTACGCGTGGACACTGGCCAACGGCAACAGCCCGATCGGTGACAGCACCGGCAATTTCGTGTGGGAACCCAGCCAAATATCGGCCGGCTACCCGGCCAGCCCGGGAGGCCAGTTGTCGTTCGTGACCGACGAACTGGCCATCCTGGCCCAGGTTCCGGACGGGCTCGGCGCGGGGCTGTTCTACTGGGCGCCCGACTGGATCCCCGGCGTGGGCTGGGAACCCGGAGCGGGTGTGGGCACGCCGAACGCCAACCTCACCCTGTTCAACTCCCAGGGCACCGCGCTGCCGTCGATCGGGATCTTCCAGAACCCGGCCGCGGTCTGCCAGAGCTACGACCCCTACGACGTGCCCTGCGTCGTCGGGGGCTGAGGTGACGGCTGGAGGACGTACAGGTTCAAGAGGGAGCAGAGCAGCGCCACCGCGGTAAGCAGTGCCATGCCGAGGGAGGCGCCGTCGTTGCCGGTGTTGACGAATGCCGCACCGCTGACGGCGGCGCCTGCCACGGCGAGCAGGCTGATCACCGAGGTCACCATGGTCATCCGGTGCCGGGCCTGGATGGCCCGGGCCACCAGCGCGACTGATCCGATCACGATGACCAGGCCGATCCCGGCGTGCAGGGCAAGCGCCGCCGGGCCGCTGGACAGCGCCCGGCCTACCGCCGCTGGCACGCCGCCGCCCTGATCGCGCTTCGGCACGGTTACGTACAGGTTCACCCACATCCCGAGCGCGTACTGGACGAGCAGGGCTATCGAGACGCCCAGGCTTGTCTTGCGCACGCCGTCCTGCCGTCCGGCGCGATCCCGGGCGAGGGCCCGCTCCGCGACTGTGGTCTCCGACATGTCGTTGGTCACCGCCATCCTCGTGTCATCTCGGCCGCCCGCCGGATCCGGGCGCTCTCCGGTGCCGTATAGCTTCAAGGAGTATATAGTCTTCGTTGCGAGATTATCATCTCCGATTAAGTATCTTCCCACGCTGATAGTATTTCGGAGATGGACGATCCTACGCATGAGACGGTTGTGCGGGAGGGGAACAGCGTGGCGCTGCTCCTGGTCCAGCTCGGCTTTCATGTGGCGCGGCTGTTCGGCGAGCGGCTGGCGCCGCTTGGCATCGAGAACCGCCAGGCGGGGACGCTCAGCCGCCTGGCTGCCAACCAGGGCCGGTCCCAGCAGGCGATCGCCGAGCTGATCGGGGTGAATGCGACCCGCATGGTATTCCTCGTCGATGAGCTGGAAGGGCTGGGCTTGGTTGAGCGCAGGCGCAATCCGGCCGACCGGCGCTCACACGCGCTGTACCTGACCGATGCGGGCACCGCCATGCTGGACCGGGTCAAGGCCGTGACGGCGGAACACGAGGCCTGGATCGGGGCCGGCCTGAGCGATGCCGAACGGGCGCGGCTGCTGGGCCTGCTCCAGACCATGGCGCATGAGCAGGGCCTCAGCGCGCACGGCCTCCCCGGCCCTCCGCCGGCCAGGCCACCGGCCTAACCGCGGCACGTCGGCAGGCAGCGGAATTGACCAGTGCGGGCACCTGCGGCCACCATGTCGGTCATGCGCCAGACTCCGCCATTTCGCGCCGACCACGTCGGCAGCCTCCTTCGCCCAGCCCAGCTGCTGGCGGCCCGTGATGACTTCTTCGCTGGCCGGATCACCGCCGACCAGTTGCGGGCGGCCGAGGACGAGGCCATCGTCAGCGTTGTGGCCATGCAGGAGAAGGTCGGCTTGCAGTCTGCCACCGACGGGGAGTTCCGGCGTGCCTCCTGGCACATGGACTTCATCTACCAGCTCGGCGGCATCAGCAAGGCGCCGGGCAACATGGCCGTGCAGTTCCACAACCCCTCGGGGGACATCGAGTTCACCCCGGCCGCTATACATGTGGACAGCAAGATTGAGCTGTACCACACGATCTTCGAGGAGGACTTCAGGTACCTGAAGTCGCTCGTCACGTCCACCACGCCCAAGCTGACCATCCCGTCGCCGAACATGGTGCATTACCGGGGTGGCCCGGCCGCGATCGACCCGGCGGTCTACCCCGACATCGAGGAGTTCTGGAGCGACCTGGCCACGGCCTACGCCGACGAGGTCGCCCGGCTCGCCGCCCTGGGCTGTGAGTACCTGCAGTTTGACGACACGAGCCTGGCCTACCTGAACGATCCCGCGCAGCGGGCCGAGATCGCCGGGCGCGGCGAGGACGCCGAGCATCTGCA
>DAIRVB010000063.1:0-12578 GCA_036803065.1 Streptosporangiaceae bacterium | reverse complement strand
GTACCGGTCACCGGTCCGGGCGTCATTCAGTGACAGGTCAGGTTCCGCGCCGGGGGAGCGCCTCGACGTGGAAATCAAAGAACTCGGCCATCTGGTCCTGTACGTCCGCAACCTCGAGCGCTCGGCGCCCTGGAGGCCAACCAGGTCAGCGTCGTGGGCGCGAGCGATCACACAGTGACGCACAGTCTCTACATCACCGATCCTGATGGCAACGAGATCGAACTGTACGTCGACGTGCCCGGGGTGGACTGGCGCAACGACCCGTCACTGGTGGCCGCGCCCATCCGCCCGCTCAGGCTCTGAACCGCCCGCCCGGTCTCTAGGAAGGCTGCGGCTCTCGTCAGGCCGCGAGCAGTGAGCCGAGTGAGCCGCCCGGCCGAGGGCCCCGTATTCGTCAGGCCGCGAGCAGCGTGTCGAGCTTGGTGAACGAACTGAGCCAGCCCTCACGCGCCATGCCTTCCATCTCCTGGGTGTAGGGGCCCTGCCGGAGGACCAGGCGGGTCTTGCCACCCTCGTCATGGAACTCGAGCCGCAGGTACATGGTGCCGGGCTCCTGCATGCCAGCGACGCCCACAAATTCCTCGGAGCCGGCCAGCAGTTCGTTCTCGACCACCTCGGTGAACGTCGCGTTGACGGGGGGCGCCATGCTGGGGTCGTCATCGCTGACCATCACGAACTTGTACTGGCCGCCGACCCGGGCATCGATCTCGACGGTGTCCCTCGGCACGGAGAATCCGACCGGGCCGAACCACTGCGCGAGCTGGTCAGGATCGGTGAAGGCCCGGTAGACGAGTTCACGCGGGGCGTCGAAGATCCGGGTGATCACCAGTTCGTTGTCCTTCGCCGGGTGCGTCATGGCGTTGTCCCTTCTCTGCGTTGCTGCTGGTCTGCCTGTGCCGCCTGCTGTATCCGCTGCAGATGGGCGTCGAGCCGGTCGAGGTTGGCGTCCCAGAACTGCCGGTAGCGCTCCATCCAGGCGGTGGCATCCCGCAGCGGCTCGGCCTGGAGCCTGCTGGAGCGCCACTGGGCCGAGCGGCCACGGGAGATCAGCCCGGCACGTTCGAGAACCTTCAGGTGCCGTGAGATCGCCGGCAGGCTGATGGAGAACGGCGCGGCGAGTTCGGAGACGTTCGCCTCGCCCTCTGTCAGCCGCGCCAGGATCGCCCGGCGGGTGGGGTCCGCCAGCGCCGCGAAGGTGACGCTGAGCTGATCAGTAGCCATCGTCCTTAACCAGTTCTCGCTTAACCACGTCGTTAATTAGCGAATATGTTAAACATAGTGAGGATCAGGTGCCCGGTCAAGTGGATCCGGTGCCCGCTGGTCCGGTGCCGGGTCAAAGTGGATCCGGTGCAAGGTCAAGTGGTCCGGATATCTTCCCGGCCAGCCCCGGGCGGTACCATCGACAGCGCCGTGAGGGCGAGGACGCTCACGGTGTCCTGCGAGTACTGGGACTGGAAGCGTGCGACTGACGACCCTGGCGCCCGGAGGACCGGTGGTCTCGCGGATCGGCCTGGGCCTGGCGGCGCTCGGCCGCCCCGCGTATATCACCGGCGGCCGGGAGGATGATCTGCCGGACCGCAGCGTCGACGGCCTGCGGGCCCGCACCTTCTCGATGCTGGACGCCGCCTATGACTCTGGGATCAGGTACTTCGACGCCGCCCGGTCCTACGGCAAGGCCGAGGAGTTCCTCGGCGGCTGGCTGGCCGCCCGGGGCTACGCCGACGCGGTCTGCGGGTCCAAGTGGGGCTACCGCTACACCGGCGGCTGGCAATTGAACGCGGACCGGCAGGAAGTCAAAGAACACACGCTGGCCATGTTCACCGCCCAGCTGGCACAGACCCGGGCCGCGCTCGGCGACCGGCTGGCGCTCTATCAGGTGCATTCCCTGACATCCGAATCCGGGCTGCTGGACGACCGTAGGCTGCTGGCCGCGCTGGCCCGGCTGCGCGCCGAGGGCGTGATCATCGGCCTGACGACCAGCGGCCCCGGCCAGGCCGATGCCCTCCGGCGGGCAATGCAGGCCACCGTCGACGGGCGGCCGCTGTTCACCGTCGCTCAGGTCACCTGGAACCTCCTGGAGCCGTCCGTCGCTCCGGCCGCGGCCGAGGCGGCCGCCGCCGGATGGACGATCCTGATCAAAGAGGCCCTGGCCAACGGGCGGCTGGCCCCCGGCACTGGCCTGGCCGGGGCCTCCGGCACGGGCCTGGCCGGGGCCTCCGGCACGGGCCTGGCCGGGGCGGCGTCCGAGCTGGCCGTCCTCGCTGCCGCCCGCGGTGTCACGGCCGACGCGATCGCGATCGCCGCCGCGCTCGCCAACCCCTGGGCCAGCGTCGTGCTCTCCGGGGCCGTCACCGCCCGGCAGCTGCAGACCAACCTGACCGCGCTATCCGTCGGTGACCTGCCGCAGCTGGACCTGGCCGAGCCGCCCGGCGCCTACTGGGAGAGCCGTGCCGCCCGGCCCTGGCAATGATCACGAGCCCGGCCGGGCCGCCGCCGGGCCACGCGCCAGCAGCTCATCAGCTCCCGACCCTGGTCGCCTCGGTGAGGATGTCGATCAGGGCGGCGACGGCCTCTCGTGCGTCGGGGCCGGTGGCGCGGACGGTGACCTCCTGGCCGCCGGCCGCGCCGAGCCCCATGATGGCCAGCACGCTCTTGCCGTCGGCCCGGCCCGTGCCTGCGGTCAGCTCGACGGCGGACTCGAACTTCGCCGCCGCCATGGCCAGCGCGCCGGCCGGCCGGGCATGCAGGTCACCGGTCAGCGTGACCGTTGCCTCACAGCTTTCTGGCATGACGTGCCTCCTCGGCCGCGCCCAGAACCGCCTTGATGTCGCCGCCAGCGGCCGCGGTGACCGTGGCCGCCACCGCGCCCTCCACGAACGGGCCATCCGCGACGGCGATCGGCTCGGGGAGATCCTCCGGTTCGGCGAGCAGTGCGCGGACGGTGAGCACCGAGCTGCCGAGGTCGGGCAGGATCACGACGCCGACGCCGCCGTCGGCGAGCCTGAGCGCGCGCTCGACCTTGGCGATGCTGGTCCCGATGCGGCCGTCGTCCGTCCCGCCGGCGGTGGCGATGGTCACTGTCCCGCCGCCGATCTGCCCGGCGAGTTCGGCCGTGCCCTCGGCCAGCGCGGCGCTATGCGAGACGAGGACGATCCCAACCTTCGCTCGGTCACTCATGCCCTATCCTGAATGGTGTTCGACATTACCGAAAGGACTCCATGATCCAGTCTGTGGAGCGGGCGGCCGCGATTCTCGGCGCCCTCGGGTCCGGGACGCCGCGCCTGGGCGTGACCGAGATCGCCGAGCGGGTCGGGCTGGCCAAGCCGACCGTCTACGGGTTGCTGCGCACCCTGGTGAAGCACGATCTCGTGGCCCAGGACCCGTCCACTGGCAAGTACAGCCTCGGCCCCGGCGTCCTCCAGCTCGGCAACGCCTACCTGGACGGCTCCGAACTGCGGGCCAGGTCGCTGTTGTGGGCCGAAGCCCTCGCCCAGCGGGCGAACGAGGCGGTCTGGGTCGCTACCCTGTCCGGCTCGCGAGTGATCGTGCTGCATCACGTGTTCCGGCCCGACAATACGGTGCAGATCCTGGAGGTAGGTGCCGCCATCCCCTGGCATGCGTGCGCGCTCGGGCATGCGATCGTAGCGCACCTGCCAGCGGCGGAAGCCGCCCGCGCGATGGCCGGTGACCTGGCCCCGCTGACCGGCCGGACCAAGACGACGAGGGCGGCGCTGGGCCAGGCCCTGGCCCAGGTCCGCAGGCGGGGTTACGCGGTGGAGGACCAGGAGGCCACGGTCGGCGATGCGGGGGTGGCCGCGCCCATCGTCAACCGGGAGGGTGGTGTCGCTGGCTCGATTGGCCTGGTCGGACCGGTCGAGCGGCTGCTGGCACCGGCCGAGAGGGAGGAACTCGCGCGCGCCGTGGTCGAGTCCGCCCGGTCCGTGTCGAGGGATCTCGGTGCAGGCCGCAGCGGATCCGTGCTGTCCGTGCTCAGCTGAGGTCATAGCGGCGGCACCAGTTTCCACACCTCGTCCGCGGTGGAGGCGCGCAGCGCCTCGGCGGCCAGGGCCGCGCACGCCGGAGTGTCCAGGCCCAGGAGCCAGGACCTGACCCGCTGCACCCGCGCGGCCGGGACACTGAGCGTGTTCACGCCGAGGCCGAGGAGCAGCGGGAGAACCAGCGGGTCGGCCGCCGAGTCGCCGCAGACCGAGACCGGGATGCTGGCCCGCCGGCCCGCGTCGGCGACCCGCGCGATCAGGGCCAGCACCCGCGGATGCGCGGCGAGAGCCGGCTTCGCCGCCGGATCACGCCGGTCCAGCCCGAGCACCTCACCGGTCAGGTCGTTGGTCCCGATCGAGAAGAAGTCGACGGCGGGCGCGAACGTATCGGCCATGGCCGCGGTGGCCTGCAACTCCACCATGATCCCGAGCCGCGGCCGGTCAGCGCCGAGTGCGGCGGCGACCCGGCTGAGCACGTCCCGCACCCGGCTCACCTCACTGAGCGAGCTGACCATCGGAATCAGGACCGCCAGCTCGCTGCCGCGGCCGGCCTCGAGCACGGCACGGAGCTGATCGGCGAGTGCCGTCCGGTCCGCGAGTAGCGCCGCCAGGCCACCTGAAGGGCCGCCGGGCGGCTCGCCGCGGAGGAACGGAGGGATCTTGTCCCCGGAGAAGTCGAGCAGCCGGACCGTGGCGATCCGGGCGGTGAGCAGGCTGAGTATCGGGGTCAGCTGGGATCTCTGCTCGGCCAGCGTGGGCCAGGCCAGCGCCTCGGCATAGGGGATCTCGGTGCGGAGCAGCCCGACCCCGGTGGCACCCGCGGCCAGCCCGCGCCGGGTCTCGGCCACCGAGGCGACGTTGCACAGGACGGTGATCTCGCGCCCATCCGCGGTCCGGGCCGGCCCGCCGGGCCGTGGCTGCTGCTCGCCGGCGCCGCTGCCCGCTGCCGCAGCGGAACGCTGCGTGGCGCTGGGGCCGACGATGAGCTCACCCTTATTACCATCCACAATGGCCAGCTGGCCGGCCGGTGCCGTCAGGACCGCGGGGTCGGTTCCAGCGATCATCGGCACGCCGAGGCCGCGCGCGATGATCGCCGCGTGTGAGCTCGCGCCGCCAGCCACCGAAACCGCGCCCACCAGGCCCGCCTCGGCTAGCTCGATCAGGTCGGCCGGGCTCACCTCGCGGCGGATCAGGATGAAGTCGCCGGCCGGGCGCGGCGCGGCGCCGGTCCGGCTGAGGCGGTCAAGGACGGCGTGCCCGACCTGCCGGACGTCGCCGGCCCGTTCGGCCATTTCGCGGTTGGCCAGGGCCGCGATCACCGCGGCCTGCGCCTCCGCCACCTGCCGCACCGCCGTAGCGGCATCGGTGCCGCCGCGCACGGCCGCCACGGCGGGATCGGCGAGCGCGGGGTCGGCCGCGATGAGCGCCCCGACCTCGATGATGGCTGCTTCCTGATCGCGTCCGGCGCCGCGCAGCCGCTCAGCCAGGGCGAACCGCTCCGCTGCCACAGCGGCGAACGCGGCCCTGACCTCGTCAGGCGTGGCGCTGACCGATGTGCTGGAGTCGGCAACATGGAGACTGCCCGCGGCTGTGCCCTCGGAGACGGGCAGCCCCCTGAAGCGCATGGGCAAGCTCATCCGGCCTGCGCCGTCGCGACATCGCGCAGCGCGTGCAGGATCAGCGCGGTCGACGCCGCGCCCGGATCCTCGTGTCCTACGCTGCGCGGGCCGAGGTAACTGGCCCGGCCCTTGAGCGCCTGCATCGAGATCGTGGCTTGTGCCCCGGCGTCGGCGGCGTCGGTGAGCGCGGAGAGGGCGTCGCCGGATGACGCCCCCTCCGCGACGGCCTTGCTGAACGCGGTGGCGGCCGGGGCCAGCGCGTCCACCATGGTCTTCTCGCCCTCGCGGGCCGCGCCGAGTTTCTGGACCCCGGCCAGGGCCGCTTCGAGCGCGGCCGCCAGGGCGGGCAGATCCACCTCGGGCGTGTCCCCGAGCGCCTTGCTGGCCCGCCGGAACGCCGTACCGTACAGCGGGCCGGACGCGCCGCCCACCTTAGAGATCAGTGTCGAGCCGGTCAGCAGCAGCACGGATGCCGGCGTGGGCGTGTCGGCGTCCGCGAGCGCCCCCTGGACGGCGCCAAAGCCGCGGGCCAGGTTGATGCCATGATCGGCATCGCCGATCGCCGAGTCGAGCTGGGTGAGGTGGTCGCGCTGAGCTTCGACGACCGCTGCTATCTCCGCTATCCATGCGCGGAAGAATCCAGCGTCCATGTGCGCTCCTTTGCGGTTCTGGGACGATGCTGTCGACTTCTACCGTCCCCACCGCAGTCCTGGCGTGTCCACTGGCGCGTCCCACAAATCGGTAAGTGTGTCGGTGAGCCTGCACACAGTTACCGAGAATCCCTGCATTTCCAGGCTGGTGATGTAGTTGCCCACCAGGTTGCTGGTGATCCGGGCGTCGCGCCCGGACAGGTAGCGGCTCACCTCGTTGTAGATGCCGTAGAGCTCGATCAGCGGGGTCCCGCCCATGCCATTGACCATGACGAGAAGGTCACCCGTCAGGGGCATGTCGGCGCCAATCGCGTCCAGGGCGGTCGCCGTGATCTCGAGGGCCGTCGTGAGGGGGGCCCTCGTGCGGCCGGGCTCGCCATGGATGCCGATGCCAAGCTCGATCTCCTGCTCAGCGAGTTCGAACGTCGGCTTCCCGGCCGCCGGCACGGTGCACGAGGTCAGGGCGACACCGAAAGACCTGCTGCGCTCGTTGACCTCGGCCGCCACCGCCGCGACCTCGGCCAAGGCCGCGCCGCGCTCGGCCAGCGCCCCGGCGATTTTCTCAACGAACACCGTCGCCCCTGTGCCGCGGCGGCCCGCGGTGTAGAGGGAGTCCTGAACGGCGACATCGTCGTTGATCACGACGGAGACGACCTCGATGTCCTCATCCTCCGCCAGTTCGGCGGCCATCTGGAAGTTGAGCACGTCTCCCGTGTAGTTCTTCACCAGATGCAGCACGCCCGCGCCGCCGTTGACGGCCTTGGTCGCCGCGAGCATCTGGTCGGGGACGGGGGAGGTGAACACCTCGCCCGCGCACGCGGCGTCCAGCATCCCGTAGCCGACGAAACCGCCGTGCAGCGGCTCATGGCCGGAGCCGCCGCCCGATACCAGGCCGACTTTGCCCTCGCTCGGCCCGCCGGACCTGGTGATGATCCTGTTCTCGAGGTCCACCGCCAGCGAGGGATGCGCGGCGGCCATGCCTGCCAGCGCGTCGGTCACCAGGGTGTCCGGTGAGTTGATGAGCTTCTTCATGGCGTGCCTTCCCGGATCTGTCGGCGCCGACGGTCGGGCTCAGAATACTGTTCGGTATCGTGGAACAGCATTTCAAATGGAACATAAGCCGGGGATGCTTACCCGTCAAGGCCCATGCCCGAGCACCCCCCGGCACCTTCCGCCACATCGTCACCGTCCCCCGGCCTGTGCCACCCAAACGGTTCCCGGCCCATCAGTGCCGTCAGCCTCTGCTCAACCGGCTTCGCGCAGATCATCGTGCTGAGTCCGTGGCCAGTTCAGCGCTGCGCGGGAACCGGGCGCGGGTAGGGCACGGCTCCGGCGTAGCCCTGGCCCGGCCGGGCCAGGCTCGCCCACGTAGGGGAACCGTCCGGAGTGAAGGACTGGCCTATCCGGCGCACGCCGGCCGGGCGTGTCCGTTCGGACTTTGCTTAAACTTTACCCGGCTGACGCATTGCCGACGGTGCTCCCCGAGCCGTACTTTGAGCGCAGGCAGTAAGTGGATCATTCCGCAAACGGCGAGGAGGCCGTCTGGTGGCCACGTCCACGCAACCCGGCGAGGGGCAGGAACAGGTCCCCTCTGCGAGACCACGGGAGCCCCGGCTCAACCTCGGGCTGACCGCCGGGCTCGTCGGCCCGATGCTGATTCCGGGCCACACCCTCAAGAGCCAATTCGCCTGCCCCACTCAGCCAGGAAACGGCTCGGCACCCACGAGCGATCGGGCGGCCTTGTACCAGTACTGCCCGGGCGGGTGCTTGCCCCCCCGCCGTCTGATCACGAACCAGCCCATCTGCTACTCGAGGAGGAGTGCATGCCGGATTTCGTTGGCGTCGTAAACCAGGGCATCGCCCGGCCGGAGGATAGTTATGTCTGACATCACCCCTTTGCGGGGCGAGGGCCGCACGGTTGGCCGCATCACCGGCTTGTACGGTGAGTTGCTGTCGGAGTTCCTGGGGTGCCTGGTCCTGATCTCGTTCGGGGACGGCGTGGTGGCCACGGCCGTGGCCGCCCTGCCCGGCTCGGGACGGACCGCGGGTCCCACTGTGATCTTCCAGGCCGCCGGTGACTGGCTGCTGATCACGTGGGGATGGGCCCTGGCCGTCGCGTTCGCCGTGTGGGTGGCGGGCGGCGTGAGCGGGGCTCACATCAACCCCGCGGTAACCCTGGCCTTCGCCGTCAGGCGCAAGTTTGCCTGGTCGAAAGTCGGGCCCTACATGGCCGCTCAGGTGTTCGGCTGTTTCGTCGGGGCCGCTCTGGTCTTCCTCGTGTACCACAACGCCATCGACGCGTTCAACCTCGCCGCGAAGACCCCGAAGAGCGGGGGAGGCGCGCTGGCGACGTACTCGATCTTCGGTACGTTCCCGGCCAGTTACTTCCACGGCGCGATGATCTGGCCGCTGATCGACCAGATCGTCGGCACGATGTTCCTGCTGATGTTCGTCGTGGCGGTCATCGACGTCAGGAACGCGGCAGTTCAGTCCAATCTCGGGCCCCTGGTCATCGGCTTGGCCGTGGCGGCGATCGGGATGTCCTACGGCGCGAACGCGGGATACGCCATCAACCCGGCCCGCGATTTCGGGCCCCGGCTCTTCGCCTACTTCGCCGGGTGGGGAAAGGTGGCCCTACCGGGGTCCTACAGTGCGCCTGGCTTCGTCTTCAGCAACTACTTCTGGGTACCCATCGTCGGCCCCCTCATCGGAGGCGTCCTTGGCGTGCTCATCTACGACCTCTTCATCGGTGACGTGCTGCACGCCAGGCTCAAGATGGTGGAGGAGGTCAGCGGTCCTATCCGAGAGTCCCGGCTCCCGGAGGAATCCGGGACTGGCGCGTAGCCGCAGACCAGGGTGGGGAGCCTGCGGCGACCACGCGGCGAGGCTCCCCCCGGAGCTAGAACTCACATGACCGTGATCCACCCCATCTGCTACTCAAGGAGGAGTGCATGCCGGATTTCGTCGGCGCCGTAGACCAGGGCACCACCAGTTCCCGGTTCATGCTTTTCGATCACTCGGGAAACGAGGTGGCCAAGCACCAGCTGGAGCACGAGCAGATCCTGCCCCAGGCCGGCTGGGTCGAGCACAACCCGGTGGAGATCTGGGAGCGGACCACCGCGGTGATCCAGACCGCGCTGAACGGGGCCGGCCTGGGACCGTCGGACCTAGCCGCGCTCGGGATCACCAATCAGCGCGAGACAACGGTCGTCTGGAACCGTAAGACCGGCCGTCCCTACTACAACGCGATCGTCTGGCAGGACACCCGCACCGACCGCATCGCCAGCGCGCTCGACCGCGACGAGCGCGGGGATGTGATCCGGCGCAAGGCCGGCCTGCCGCCCGCGACGTACTTCTCGGGCGGGAAGATCCAGTGGATCCTCGAGAACGTGGACGGGGCGCGCGAGGCCGCTGAGAACGGCGACGCCGTCTTCGGCAACACCGACTCCTGGCTGATCTGGAACCTCACTGGCGGCCCCGATGGCGGCTCGCACGTGACCGACGTGACGAACGCCAGCCGGACCATGCTGATGAACCTGGACACCCTCGACTGGGACGATGAGCTGCTCGGCTTCTTCAACATCCCGCGCGCGATGCTGCCGGAGATCCGGCCGTCCTCCGACCCGGCTGGCTACGGCGAGGTCCGCGGGCCGGCCGCGGTCACCGGCGTCCCGCTCACCGGTGACCTCGGCGATCAGCAGGCCGCGACGGTAGGCCAGGTGTGCTTCGCGCCCGGCGAGGCCAAGAACACCTACGGCACCGGCAACTTCATGCTGCTGAACACCGGCGAGGAACTGGTGCGCAGCAAGAACGGGCTGCTCACGACGGTGTGCTACCAATTCGGTGCTAAGAAGCCGATCTACGCCCTGGAGGGCTCGATCGCGGTCACCGGGTCGGCCGTGCAGTGGCTGCGCGACCAGCTCGGCATCATCTCCGGCGCATCCGAGACGGAGACCCTGGCCCGCCAGGTCGAGGACAACGGCGGCATCTACTTCGTGCCGGCCTTCTCCGGCCTGTTCGCGCCCTACTGGCGCAGCGACGCCCGCGGAGCGATCGTTGGGCTGTCGCGCTTCAACACCAACGCCCATCTCGCCCGGGCCACGCTGGAGGCCATCTGCTACCAGAGCCGCGATGTCAGCGAGGCCATGGAGCAGGACTCCGGTGTGCACCTGGAGGTGCTGAAGGTCGACGGCGGGGTCACCGCGAACAACCTGTGCATGCAGTTGCAGGCCGACATCCTCGGCGTCCCGGTCAGCCGTCCCGTCGTGGCCGAGACCACCGCGCTCGGCGCCGCCTACGCCGCTGGCCTGGCCACGGGCTTCTGGTCGAACACCGACGAGCTCAAGGTCAACTGGAACGAGTCGCAGCGCTGGCTGCCGGAGTGGAACGAGCAGCAGCGGGAAGAAGGATATGCGGGCTGGAAAAAGGCCGTGCAGCGCACGCTGGACTGGGTGGAGGTCGACTGAGCTCGTGGTTGCGGAACTATCCCCGGCAGCGCGGGAAGACGCGATCGCCCGGATGACGGAGCACGAACTGGACGTGCTGGTCGTGGGCGGCGGCGTTGTCGGGGCCGGCAGTGCGCTCGATGCCGTTACCCGCGGGCTGACGACGGCGATCGTCGAGGCCCGCGACTGGGCGAGCGGAACCTCCAGCCGGTCGAGCAAGCTCATTCACGGCGGCCTGCGGTACCTGGAGATGCTCGATTTCGGGCTGGTCCGGGAGGCCCTCACCGAGCGGGGCCTGCTGCTCGACCGGATCGCCCCGCATCTGGTCCGGCCGGTGCCGTTCCTTTACCCGCTGCAGCACCGGTTCTGGGAGCGGCCCTACGTGGGCGCCGGGGTGGCGCTCTACGACGTGATGGCCTATACCTCGGGCACCGCGCACGGGCTGAACCACCACCGGCACCTGACCCGCAAGCAGGCCCTGCGCGAGGCGCCGTGCCTGCGCACCGACGCCCTGACCGGCGCCGTGCAGTACTGGGACGCGCAGGTGGACGATGCCCGGCACACGGTGACCGTCGTGCGCACCGCCGCATCGTTCGGTGCGCTCGCGGCCAACCGGGTGAAGGTCACCGGCTTCCTGCGGCAAGGCGAGCGGGTAACCGGTGCCACCCTGGCCGACGTGGAGACCGGGCGGACCTTCGAGGTGCGCGCCAAGCAGGTCATCAATGCCACCGGCGTGTGGACTGACGACACCCAGGCCCTCGCCGACACCCGCGGCCAGTTCCACGTGCGCGCATCCAAGGGCATTCATCTCGTCGTGCCACGCGACAGGCTGCAGTCCAACACCGGGATCATCCTGCGGACCGAGAAGAGCGTGCTCTTCGTCATCCCGTGGGGACGGCACTGGATCATCGGCACGACCGACACCGACTGGGCGCTCGACAAAGCCCACCCGGCCGCCAGTTCCAGCGACATCGACTACCTGCTGGAGCACGTCAATGCGGTCATGCGTTCCCCGCTTACCCGGGAGGACGTCGAAGGCGTCTACGCGGGGCTGCGGCCGCTGCTGACCGGTGAGTCCGAGTCGACGTCGAAGCTGTCGCGCGAGCACGTGGTGGGTCATCCCGTCCCGGGCCTGGTCGTGGTGGCGGGCGGCAAGTACACCACCTACCGGGTGATGGCCGCCGACGCCGTGAACGAGGCGGTCCGCGGCCTCGACGCCCGGGTGCCGGACTCCTGCACCGATCAGGTGCCCTTGACCGGGGCCGAGGGATACCGGGCGCTGTGGAATCAGCGCCGCGCCCTGGCCGTCTCCGCCGACGTGCACGTCGCCCGGATTGAGCATCTGCTCAACCGCTACGGCTCCTGCGTGCACGAGGTCCTGGCGATGCTGCGGGCCGAGCCGTCGCTGGCTACCCCGCTCCCAGGCGCGGACGACTATCTGCAGGTCGAGGCCCGCTATGCGGTAACCCACGAGGGTGCCCGCCATCTGGACGACGTGCTGGCCCGGCGGACCCGGATCTCGATCGAGGCATGGGACCGCGGCGTGGCCGCCGCCCCCACCGTCGCCGCGCTCATGGCGGCCGAGCTGAGCTGGGACGACGACCAGACGCACCGGGAGATCGAGCACTACCTGGCCCGGGTCCAGGCGGAGCGCGATTCGCAGACGAAACTCGATGACGACACCGCCGAGGCCGCGCGGCTCGGCGCGCCCGACATCGTCGCGCTCCCCTGAGCGGGGCGGCTCGTCAGCCCTTGACCGCGCCCGTCCATCCTCCGACGAGATGCCGCTGGAGAAAGACGAAGCAGCCCAGCGCGGGGAGCATCGAGAGCGCCGTATAGGCGAGAATGCAGGCTGTGTTCTGGGAG
>DAIRVB010000062.1:0-12685 GCA_036803065.1 Streptosporangiaceae bacterium | reverse complement strand
GGTCGATCGGGGCTGGGTGGATCGGGGCTGGGGTCAAATCGGGCGGCACTCCCGGGCGGGAACGCTCCTGGCGACAGTCAACGTCGTGCCGCGCGAATGTCATCCAGCAGCGCGCCAGCGAGTTCCGCTCGGCAGATCAGGATATCCGGCAGCGCCGGGTCAGCCTGGTTGTACTCCAGCTTCGAGCCATCGAGCCTGGACGCGTGCAGCCCTGCCGCGACGGCCACCGCCACCGGCGCCGCGGAATCCCATTCGTACTGGCCGCCGCTGTGCGCGTAGGCGTCGGCCTCCCCGCAGATAACGGCCGCCGCCTTCGCCCCAGCCGAGCCGAGCGGCAGGAGAGTCAGGCCGGCTGCCGGGCTGAGCCGCCCGACGAAAGCCGGGGGCCTGGTCCGGCTGACCACGAGGCGCAGCGGGCCGCCCGGTTCACCGGGCGCCGGCCGCGGAGCCTCGGCCGTGCTCAGGACCTTGCCCTGGGCGGGCAGCGCGACCGCCCCCGCGGTCAGGGCACCGTGATCCCACAAGGCGATGTGGACAGCCCAGTCGGCCCGGCCGGCTTCCCCGAATTCTCTCGTCCCGTCCAGCGGGTCCACGATCCAGACCCGGCCCGCCGTCAGCCGCGCCGGGTCGTCGCGCCCCTCTTCGGACAGCACCGCGTCGCCCGGGCGCAGCCGGGCGAACTCATCGGCCAGGAACTCGTGCGACAGCCGGTCGCCCGCCCTGCGCAGTTCGTCGGGGTTGCCGCCCTGGGCCCGCAGGGCGAGCAGGCGCCGCCCCGCCTCGGCGGCAAGGTCACGGGCCAGGTCATCGTCGTATGCCAACAGACCGGCTCCGTTCCAGGCGGGGACTCCGACGACCACAGGCTAGGGCATGTCCCGCAGATCTTCAGCGGCGCGGATCGGCGCCCAGACGACGACCGCCCGCATCCACCAAGATCCACGGGACACGCCCTGGTAGCCATCGGGCTCCCGCAGGACCGCCAGCCGTCTGGCCGGTGGGGCTCCGGCGGCCGCCCTAGTAGGCGCCGTATCCGCCGAGGACCGCTGACAAGGTCTTCCAGAGGATCTGCAGGTCCAGAATGAAAGACCAGTTCTCCACGTACCGCAGGTCGAGCCGGACCGCCTCATCCCACGCCAGGTCCGACCGCCCGTTGATCTGCCAGAGGCCGGTCATGCCGGGCTTGACCACCAGCCTGCGCCGCATGTGATCGCCGTACTTCGCCGCCTCGACAGGCAGCGCCGGCCTCGGACCGACCAGGGACATGTCCCCGAACAGCACGTTGAACAGCTGGGGCAGCTCATCCATGGAGTAGCGGCGCAGCCAGGCGCCCGGCCGGGTCACCCGCGGGTCCCGGCGCATCTTGAAGAGCGCCCCGGCCGCCTCGTTGTGCGCCGTGAGCTCTGCCTTGCGCTGTTCGGCGTCCACCACCATCGTCCGGAACTTCCAGACAGTGAAGGTGTGACCGTCCTTCCCGACCCTGGTCTGCCGGAAGAACACCGGGCCGCGGTCGGTGAACTTGATGGCCAGCGCGATGGCCGCGAACACGGGTGCCAGCAGGATCACTCCCGTGAGGGCCAGAGCCTTGTCGAACGCTTCCTTGATGACCTTCTTGCCGCCGTCAAGCTCCGGGTGGTCCACGTGCAGCAACGGCAGCCCGGCGACCGGGCGGATGGTCGTGCGCGGCCCGGCAACGTCCAGCAAGGCGGGCGCGACGCAGACATCCGTGCCCGTCTTCTCCAGGTCCCAGGCGAGCTCACGTAGCCGGATGCCGTTCATCTCGGGGCAGGCGAGCACCGCGACGGTGTCCGCGCGGAACTGCCCCACCGCTGCCGTCACGCTTCCGAGGCCGCCGAAGACCGGGACTCCCGCGATCTCGTTCAGCATGGTCCCGCCGGCCAGGCAGGCGCCCACCACGGACAGGCCGTGATAGGTGCCCCGGCCCAGTTCCGCGACGAGATCGGCGACAGCAGGCGCGTGGCCGATGGCCACTACCCGCCGCATGCAGGCGCCGCGGCTGCGGAGGCGGTGCAGCCGCCTGCGGAGGCGGTGCCTGACCACCAGATCGAAGACCGTCGCACTGGGCAGTGCGACCACCACATAGCCGCGGGCGAACTCCAGCTTGAGCGCGTAGGAGATTATGGCCACGCCAGCGGTCAGGCTCACCGCCGCGTTCAGGACCCGGCGGAACTCGTCCGAGCCGACCCCGATGAACCGGGAGTCGTACCCTCCCGCCACTGCCACGGACGCCCACCAGAGGATGGGCAGCACAGCGGTGAAGGCCAGGTAGGCAGCCGCCTGGTGGGTCCAGCTGTGGTAGTGGACGTCATACGCCGCCAGGGCCAGCACTCCGGCCACCAGCGCACAGGCGACGTCGGCGACGGCGGCCTTGCGCAGGTACGCACTGGTCCACGCCGCAGGGTCGCGTGCTGCCAGGCGCACTTCGGCAGCGCGGCTACGACGTGTAACAGCGGTGTTACCAGACACGCTCCAACCCCCTTTTCCCACCTGCAGACACTTCGCCCCTCGGCTGCATAGAAAAGACGCCTGATCTATCGGGATGGTTGACACATTCCAGCCGATGGCATCAAATGCCTGGATAGGGCCGGGCACACGGGCGGCGGGCGCATCGTCCCGGGGGCTACTGGCGGCTGCTCTCGTCCCGCAGCCACTTCGAGTAGTCACGGTGCCGCACGGCCCGGCGGGCCCGCAGCCGGGCGATGACAGCCACCCCCATGAACACCCCGACCCGCAGCGCCATCCGCGGGCTCCAGCCGATGATCGCGAAGAGGTCCGCGGGGCGCGTCCGCGCCGTCGAGCCGGGCGCACCCTCCTCCTGCTCGACCTGGGTCACCCCCATCGTGGCGCGGACCCGGCGGCGAAGCAGGTCGCCCGCGGTGCGCGGCGGGTGGATGACGACCCGCGCGCCAGCGACGATGACCCGCTCTTCCGGCGCGAACACGAGCGACGCGGCGAGGTCGTCAGCGAGCAGCGGGGGCAGGCTCGCGACTCGTGCGTGCCCGGCCTCGCTCAGCCCGATGACCCCTCGCCCGAACAGCCCGCTGCGGACCTCGGGGAGCCGCGCCCAGACGTCGTAGTACCAGCGGACCAGCCAGGGGCTCCCGGCCAGCGCGAGCACCCGCTGCGGGCCGGCCGCGAGCGCGCCGGAGCGGCGCAACGCCTCATCCAAGGCCCGGATGTCCTCGGTCCCCAGCTCCACGTCGGCGTCCACGTACATGCGGGGGAAATCCCGGGCCGCCTCGTCGCCAGCGACGAGCGCCGCCCGCTTGGAAGCGACCGGAATCGAGACCACCCGGACCGGGGGGCCGAACGCCGCTGCGACCTCGGCCGTATCATCGGTGCACCCGTTCGCCACCACTATGACGTCCAGCTCGCCAGGGCGCACGGCCGAGGCAAGCTGCCCGAGCAGCCGCCCGATGACGCGGGCCTCGTTATGCGCTGGTACAACAACACTCACCACAGCGGGTAAGTATGCACGGCCATGGCCGCTATGTCAGGACAGGGGCGCGCCCGGGCCGCAGCGAACCGCGGCGAACACGCGCAGCACCCGTACCATCAACCCTGGTGACACGACGAAGGAGGCCGCCGTGGACAGTGCGCAGGTCCAGCCCTCGGCTGACGTGGACGAGCGAGCCACGCTAGGCACGGGAACGACGGTCTGGCATCTCGCGCAGGTGCGCGAGAATGCCCGCCTCGGCCAGGGCTGCATCGTGGGCCGGGGAGCCTACGTGGGCCCAGGCGTGATCATCGGCGACAACGTCAAGCTGCAGAATTATGCCCTCGTCTACGAGCCGGCCCGGCTCGAGGACGGTGTATTCATCGGCCCGGCCGTGGTGCTGACGAACGACACGTATCCCCGTTCCACTGACGTCGCAGGAAAGGTCAAGCGGCCCGAGGACTGGGACGCCCGCGGCGTGCTCGTGCGGGAAGGCGCGTCGCTGGGCGCCCGCGCGGTCGTGCTGGCCGGTGCCGTGATCGGCCGCTGGGCCCTGGTCGCCGCTGGCGCGGTCGTTACCCGGGACGTGCCGGACTTCGCGCTTGTCGCCGGGGTGCCCGCGCGCCGGATCGGCTGGGTGGGCCGAGCGGGAGTGCCCTTGGTCGAAGCGGCCGATGGCAGCTGGCGCTGCCCGCAGACCGATGAGCTGTACGCGGTGCAGGACGGGGAGCTGCGTGCGGCTCCCGGCCCGGAGTAGGCGCCAGCGCGAAGGCTCAGGCGGCCGGCGCTGGTCACCGCATAGACGCTGGTCACCGCATAGAACAGCCACCCGGCGGCGGCTGGATAGAACATAAGGTAAAGACGGCGCCGGGTGGCCAATCCACCACAAACCGGTGCGAAGTACTCTATAATAGCTCTACAATGGCCGGATGGACCCTATCCCGCCAGATGTCATCGCCGAACCAAGGCCCGAGCGGCTGGTATTGAGCAACATCCTGGAGTGGGGGATCCAGCCCGAGCGGCAAGGCCTTCCCGAATTCAGACCGCCAGCCGACAGCGGGCAATTCGCGGCAGAGGATATGGCCCTTTACTGGTCGGGTGACAGAAAGGTCGTCGTTACCAGGCACGCCATGAATGCGCTACATATCGAAGACAGCCAGCAAATCCTTGGCTATGAAAACCTGTCGTGTATAGCATTGCGAGCCGAGCATCCAGGTAATTCCCTGTGCGCTGATCTGGCCGCTGACGAACAGGCACTAGCAGATCTGGTCGAAGCCCTGGACGCCGATCCGGGTGACGTACCGCTATCGGTCGAGGCTTACGGGTCGACACATGAGTACGCCCGCCTGATCGCCAGCATCCGCGAGCGCTCCAAGCGCGTGATCGACGACCAGATGACCGAGGAACGCTATCTCGAATTCCTGCCCAGCCTGGATTCAAAGGTCCAGGTCAGGGACTTCTTTTCGGCGGCGCTGCACGGGCACGGCACCATGCGCCTCACCCGCGCCTTCACGGCTCGCCGGGGATCAGATCTCCTAAAGTACGTGCAGTGTGCCCTCCCCGTCCTCGGCCGGGTCATCGTCAAGGCTGACTTCGCTGCGGGCGGCCGCAACATGGCGGTGATCGAGAGTGCCGAGTCACTCGGGGACGATATCACCAGCTTCCTTCCAGCAGGCTACGACGAGGACCTCCTGGTCGAGGAGTACCTCGGATCCGAAAAGGACGTTGTGGCCGTCGGTTACAACGGGATGCTCCGCCGCGATGGCGAAGTTGCCACGCCAAGTGTCGGACGCCACGTCCTGTACGCGGGCAAGGTTTACATTGGGACATCCCAAGGCCTCGGAGCGGTGCCGCCTGACTGCACGGAGAAGGTTCACCGGGCAGGCCAGGCGATCGGCAGAGTAGTCGCATCCTTCGGGTATCGAGGTCCACTTAACATCGACTTTCTCTACCGCGAGTCTGACGGAACTATCTTTCCCATCGAAATAAATCCGAGACGCACAGTGACCGGATCTCTGGCCGATATCTGCATTCAGCTCTTCGGCCAGGGATGGGACAAGACCGTGTCGGCGGTGGCCAGGCGGAGAGTCCCGGTGCACCCGTCGATCACGAAGTATTCTGACCTGCGGGACTCGCTGCTGCGAAAGGGGCTGTTCGGCCGCGAGACGAAGGGCCTCGTCGTCCTCCCGTACATGGTGAGTTCGCTGGCCCCCAGCTCGATCATCGGCCTGGCCGTGGTGGGCACGGAAGAGGGCTCTGCTCAGGCTGCCCTCGACGAGATCACTCATTATCTGGCCCACGAAGCCACAAGCTTAGGCTGCCTGACCTGACCCCCCCCGCGGACGATCGGTGCGGGCGGGTGGTCACATTAGTAATAGGCAATTGGTAACTAAAGGGTAAAGCGACGGCCAGCGGCGGGTCGGCCCCCACGAGAAATTCCTGATCTTCTTGCACGCTATCCCCCAATATAAGTAGTATTCCCGCATACAGGGGGGGACATGATCGCTACAACTGTGCCTGCGCGGGCGCGGCCCGAGCGGCTGATCGTCAACAACATCCTGGAGTGGGGTATCCAGCCGGAACGGCGGAACCTTCCGGAACACGCGCCCCCGCCGCCCGGCGCGCGGTTTGCGTCAGAAGATATGGGTCTGTACTGGTCGGGCGACAGGAAGATCGTCGTGACCCGGCACGCCATGGATACACAGCACGTTGATGACTGCCGGGCGATTCTCGGATATGAGAACCTGACCTGCAGGGCGCTGCGGTCCGAGCGGCCAGGTAATTCCCTGTGCGCGGATCTGGTCGCGGATGAGCGGGAGCTGGCCGACCTGGTCGAACTCCTGGATGACGGGCCGGGCGACGGGCCGCTAACGGTCGAGGCCTGCGCGTCTACCCCCGAGTACGCCCGCTTGATCGCAAGTATCCGCAAGCGATCCACAAGGGTGATCAATGACCGCATGACTGAGCAGGCTTATCTAGAAGTTGTCGCCAGCCTGGACTCAAAGGTCCAGTCCAGGGAATTCTTTTTCGCCGCACTGAAACTCTGCACTTCCATGCGCATGACCCGCGCTTTCACAGCCCGCCGGGGGTCCGATCTCGTTAAATACGTCCAGGGTGCGCTTCCCGCTCTCGGACCGGTGATCGTCAAGGCCGACTTCGGGGCGGGCGGCCACTCGATGACCGTGATCGAGAGCGCCGATTCGGTCGGGGACAAGCTCACCGGCTTCCTGCCCGCGGGTTACGACGAGGACCTCTTGGTGGAGGAGTACCTCGGATCCGAGGAGGAGATTCTCTCGGTCTCCTACAACGGAATGGTGGAACCCGGAGGCGGAACATCCACCCTCGGCGCCGGGAAGCATTTCCTGCACTCGGGCCGGGTCTACACTGGATCGTATCTGGGTATTGGATCCGTCCCGCTGGGCTGCGCCGAGAAGATTCGCAGTGCGGGTGAGGCGATCGGGCAAGTCGCCGCTTGTTTCGGATATCGTGGCCCGCTGAATATCGATTTTCTTTACCGCGAATCCGATGGGGCCATCTTCCCGCTTGAAATAAATCCCAGGCGCACATTGGGGGCCTCGGTGGCTGAGATCTGCATTCAGCTATTCGGCCCGGAATACGATAAAACCGTATCGGCGATCGGGCACCGGCGGGTCCCGGTGCACCCGTCGATCACGACATATGGCGGACTGCGGGATTCCCTGATGCGCAAGGGCTTTTTCGGCCGCGAGACCCCGGGGCTGATGGTCCTGCCGTACATGGTGAGTTCATTGGCGGCTGCCTCGGCCGTCGGCCTGGTCGTGGTCAGCACGGACGGGACCCCCGCCGAGGATGCCCTCGGCGAAATCACCGGATACCTGGTCCAGGAGGCCCGGGGCTTAACGGACCGGTCAGAGGGACTGGACGAGAGCGAGATCCTCGGGCCGGGCCCGATGAAGGCCGCGCGCGAGCAGTTCACCCACCTTGAGCCCGCCTGACTGAAGCCGGACGATCGGTTCGGGGCCGATGGCCGACGGCAGGACGGCCATGTGCCCCGGCGCAGGCGGCAGCGGCGGCCATGCCGGGATGCCGGCGTCAGCCAGGGCGCCGCGGTCCGCGTCACCCCAGTACTGGACGAGCACCGCGCCCGGCGCCCCGTCCCTGAGCAACGCCGCGTCGGCGGCACCCAGGATGGTGTCCGGACCGGGCTGCAGCGCCAGCAGGACAGCGTCGCACCCGGCGGCGAGGACGTCGCGGGTCAGCCGGGGGGCGTCGACAATGTCAGCGCCCCCGCTGCGCAGATACGGACCGATGAACGGTGCGAACGCGTTGTCGCACAGCACCACGATGCGGCTCCCGTACACGGCGATCCCCGCATCGTGCAGCTGCTTGGCGGCCATGGCACCCAGGAACGAGAACACATCCACGGCCGGATGCCGCTCGTTAGTGCCCGCTACCGGGATACCACGGGCCCGGCAGGCATCCAGGTCCACGTCGGGTCCCCGGTACTCCCAGCTCTCATACATCAGCGGGATCACCGCGGACGGCTTCAGCCGCGCCACCATCGCCGCGTCGATCGGGCGGACCTGACCGCTGTTGGTGACGATGTCCGCCGCACCGACGATGTCCGGGCTCTTCTCGTGGACCAGCTGTATGCGGCCGGCCACCCCGGCCAGCCGGGCCAGCCCGGACGTCATGGCGGCGAGCTCCGCGGCCGTGGCGTAGCTGGTCGCCGCGGCCAGCGCGGACACGTCCGCGCCCGCCATCGCCGCGAGGACCGGGGTAACCACATAGGCGCCGCTCGCCGCTTCAGTGAGCACCGTGAACGGCGAGAGATCGAGCTGGCACCGCTCGATCGCCGCCTCCATCAACCGGACCAAGCGCCGGGCGTCGAGGCCGGGCTGGGCCGCAGCTGTCACGTTCTGCCCACCGGGTGCCGAAGGTCAGCAGCGGCCGCGATGACGGACACGACGAGATCCTGCTGGTCCTCGGTCATCTCGTGGAAGAGCGGAAGGATGACCGAGTGGGCGGTGAGCCGCTCGGTCACCGGCAGCGACGGGCCGGGATGGTCCGCGTACGCGGGCTCGAGATGGGAGGCCATGATGCCGCGCCGGGCGGAGACACCCGCGTCGGCGAGCAGCCGGAGAAGCTCGCCCCGGTCCACCGGGAAGGTGGGTGGCAGCAGCACCCAGAATGCCTGGTAGTTGGTGGTGCCGTAGGCCGGGTCACGGATGGTCACCAGGCCCGGGATGTCCGAGAGCAGGTCCAGGTAGCGCCGGGCGAGCTCGCGCCGCCGGGTGATGAGCTGGTCCAGCTTGCCGAGCTGGACCAGCCCGATGGCGGCCTGGACGTCGGTCATCCGGTAGTTGAAGCCGGTCTCCAGGTAATGCTCGATCACCGGCTGCCGGCTGGCATGGCGTTGCGCCGCGCTGACGTCCATTCCGTGCTCCCGCAGCCGGCGCAGCCGGGCTGCGACGCCGGGGTCGGGGGTGACGAGCATCCCGCCTTCCCCCGTCGTCAGGAGCTTGCGCGGGTGAAACGAGAAGGCCGAGAGGAAGGCGCCCGCGCCGGCCGGCCGGCCCCGGTACACCGAACCTACGGCGCAGGCGGCGTCCTCGACCACGACGACCCCGCGCGGCTCGCAAAGCGCCTGCATCGCGCCCAGGTCAGCGGGCACCCCACCCTGGTCCACCAGGATGACGGCCCGGGTCCGCTCGGTCAGCTGGGGCGCCACCGTGTCCGGCACGAGATTCTGCGTTGCCTCGTCAACGTCGGCGAAGACTGGCTGGGCACCGACGTAGCGGACAGCGTTGGCGGTCGCGATGAACGACAGCGACGGGACGATGACCTCGTCCCCCGGCCCGATCCCGGCCGCTACCAGCGCGAGATGCAGCGCCGCGGTGCACGAGGACACGGCGACCGCGTGAGCCACGCCGATCGACTCGGCGAACGCGGTCTCGAACTCCGCTACCCGGGGTCCCTGCGCGACCCAGCCGGACATGATCGCCGCAGCCGCAGCCTCGGCCTCGGCCTCGCCGATCCAGGGCCGCATCACCGGGATCGTCACTGTGCCAGCCCGGGCTGGGCCACCCCGGTAGCACGCTCTGCGCGCCACCATGCGACGAGCCGCGTGAGGCCCTCCTCGAGGCCCACCTCGGCCTTCCAGCCCAGACGCTCCGCTGCGCTGGAGACGTCCGCCAGCCGCCGGGTCACGGCGTTGACGCCTCGTGGCGGCCCGAACTCCAGCTGGAGATCACGTCCCATGACCCGGATCAGCATCTCGGCGAGTTCCCGCAGGCTGGTCTCGGTCCCGCTGCCGATATTGAAGACCTCGTCGGTGACATCGCTCGCGGCGGCGAGCAGGTTGGCGCGGGCGATGTCCTCGGTGAAGACGAAGTCCATGGTCTGCATGCCATCACCGAGGATGAGCGGCGGCTGACCCTCCGCTATCCGCTCCATCCACCGGATCAGGACTTCGGTGTACAGCCCGTGGATGTCCATCCGCGGGCCGTACACGTTGAAGTAGCGCAGCGCCACGTAGTCGAGATCCCGCATGGCGGCGAAGCTCCGCAGCAGGCCCTCGTTGAACGTCTTGGCCGCCCCGTAGATGGTGTCATTGGCGTACGGGTGGTGCCGCTCGCTGGTCGGGAACTCCTCAGCGAGCCCGTAGACCGATGCCGACGATGCGGCGATCACCTTGCGGACACCAGCATCCACGGCCGCCTCGATGACCTCGTAGGTACCGTCAACCAGTACCTCCAGGGCCAGCCTCGGCTCTGTGGCGCACTGCGTGATCCTGATGGCCGCCTGGTGGAACACCAGGTCCATGCCGCTCATCACGCCGGTCACCAGCGTGCGGTCCCGGATATCGCCCTCGACCAGCCGGACGTTCCCGGACGCCAGCGCGCCAGCGAGGTTCTCCCGGCGGCCCCGGACGAGGTTGTCGAGCACGGTGACCTCGGCTGCGCCCGCCGCCACCAGCTGGTCGACGATCGTCGAGCCGATGGTCCCCGCGCCGCCGGTGACCAGGCACCGCTGCCCCTTTATCATTTGCTTCCTCCCAAAGTCACGGGCACCCGGGCGCCATCTCGTTCCACGCTGAGTGAGGCTGCCTCGAGCACCGCGAGCACCCGCAGCCCCGCGCCCGCATCGGTCAGCGGCGGGCGGCCTTCCGTGATCGCGCTCGCGAACTCGGCCATCACGACCGGCAGTGCCTCCCGCTCAGGCAGGGCCGGGACGGAGATATCCCCGGTGCGGTAGGAGATGAGCGTCTGCCTGCGTTCATCCTGCCCCACGGCGCTAGATTCCAGCCGGTCCACACCACGGTCGTGGATCATGAGCCGCGCCGGGGGATTCATGTCGTCCCAGACGATCGTGCGCTTGGTCCCGCCGAACACCGTCGTCCGGATCTTCGTCGGACTCAGCCAGTTGACGTTGATGTGCGCGAGCACGCCGGTGGACATCCAGATGGACAGGTAGGCGAGGCAGGCGCGGCCAGTGCCGACGGGATCCGCGGTATGGGCCGCCACCGCGGCCGGCACGGTGCCCTCGGGAAGGACGAAGTCCAGGATCGACAGATCGTGCGGGGCGAGATCCCACAGCACGTCCACGTCAGGCTGAATAAGGCCGAGGTTGACCCGCACCGAGTCAACGAACTGGATGTCGCCGATATCGCCCGACCGGATCAGTTCCCGGATCCGCCGGACCGCGGGTGTGTAGCAGTACGTGTGATCGCACATGAGCACCAGCCCAGACCGCTCGGCGAGCGCGGCCAGTTTCTCGCCCTCCGCCGCCGAGGCCGTCAGCGGCTTCTCGACCAGCACGTGCTTCCCCGCTTCCAGGGCTGCCCGGACGAGATCGAAATGCGTGGCCGCGGGCGTCGCGATCGCCACCGCGGCGATCGCCGGGTCGGCCAGCACCGCTTCGTAGTCGGAGGTGGCCCGCACCGGGGTGTAGGGATCGAGGACGGCCTGGGCGCGCTGCAGGTCCAGATCACACAGCCAGTCCAGCCGCAGCGCGGGCGTGGCCCGCGCCGCCCGGACGAGATTCGGCCCCCAGTACCCCGCGCCAACGACTGCCAGCCCGATGGGCGACATGCCTCACCCTCCCAGATCACTCATTGCTGAGGCGCGCACCCTTGTCGCGGACACACCCACCGCTCATGCGGCCCGGCCCGGTCCGAGGCGAGCGCCGTGCCGCACCGGCGGCTAATTACTAGTTCGACGTCCAGCCGCGCCATCAGGATGACAGCTTGGCCACAGTTTGATGCGGGTTGCCGGAAGTTACGCCGAATGCATCGAAGCTGTCACGTCCCGTAGGACGGGCGGGACTTCCGACATAGACCTGACGGGGCTTGGCATCCTTCAGGACAACCGCGCCCGCGCCGATGACGCAGTCCTCAGCCACCGAGACACGATCAGCGATGCAGCTGTTGGCGCCGAGGAACGAGCTACGGCCCACCACGGCGCCTCCGCACACTGTGACGTGCGGGCCGGCGTAGCAGTCATCCTCTATCACGGAGCTATGCCCGATGAGCGTTCCGCCCCCGATGAGGACGTTGTTTCCAACACGGACCATGAACTCCAGCGACGCGTTCTCATGCACGAACGTGTTCTCACCGATTTCGACGTTGCGCATGACGAATGCGTGGCTGCTGACATAGGAGACGCAATCGAAGCCAGCCGCCTTGACGGCGTCGTACAAACGCCGCCGCACCCGGTTGAGCTGTATATCGGACACGGCCACGAATGCCCGGTACTCGGCCGGCGGATAAGCCTTCGCGAGTTCGTCGAACGGCACCACGGGAAGGCCGTAGTAGACGTCACTCGTGATGAATGGCGCTTCAGCGCTGAAGGCGACGACCTCGTAAGGAGAGTCGTAGCTGAAGTACTCGAAAGCGGTCGCACCCCACTCGCCAGTACCGACGATGACGACCCGCTCTGCCTTGGATTCCGACTGCAGCGGGTGCCGCATCCCCCGCCGTGCTTCCCACCCCATGCCAGGCACCATAGCCTGCCGGAAGCGTCCAGTCTGGCATTATTGCATATATGCGGCCCTCGCCACTTTTTCCGCAGGCGGCAGTGCGTGCGGCGGGTCACGATCAGCCGCGCCCGGCGATTACTGATGGTGATCAATCGGGAGCGCGCTACTCTTACAGACCCACTAGAATCGGACCGCGGGCGAAATAGCGCCGAGCACAATCATGCCCGCCGCCTGATCGACCGGAATCGCCTTCTCTATCAGCAGGGCATGCCA
>DAIRVB010000061.1:0-12697 GCA_036803065.1 Streptosporangiaceae bacterium | reverse complement strand
TCGTAAAGGATCTCATCGCCCATGTTCACGCTCCTGGCTCTGCTGGCTCTGCTGGCCCGGCTGGCCCGGCTGGCCCCGCTGGCCCCGCTGGCCCCGCTGGCCCGGCCCCGGCCGCCGGATCGACCCGGGCGAGTTCGGTGCCGGTGTCGACCGCTTGGCCGATCCGCACGTTCACCCCGGTGACCACACCCGCCGCCGGTGCGCGGACCGCGTGCTCCATCTTCATGGCCTCCAGCACGACAATCGGGTCGTGGGCGCCGACATGGTCACCCGGCGCAACGGCGATCCGCACCACGGTGCCGGGCATCGGCGCGAGCAGCGAGCCCGCGGCCGCGGCCACCACGGGCTCAGCGAAGCGCGGCACCTCGGCCAGCACGCTGGAGCCGAGCGGGCTGTCCACGTACGCGGTGTCGCCCACCCAGTGCACGCGATAGCGGCGGCGGATGCCGCCGGCGGTGAGATCGGCCCCATCCGGTCCGATCTCACCGCCGGCCACACCAGGCAGATCCCGCCCGCCGACCGCGATGCGCAGCCCGTCGCGGCCGAAGGCATACCGCACCTCCAGGTGCTGCCCGCCACAGCGCAGCACGGTGACCTGGTCCTCGTTCGGCACGTTCCGCCATCCGGACGGGACGCCGCGCAGCACCGGGGCGGTGGCCCGGCGAGCCGCCTGCCCGGCCAGCGCGGCCGCGGCCGCGTGCAGGTCGAGCGCCTCGCCGCCGAGGGGCGCGGCCAGCGCGGCGGGATCATGCCGGGCCAGGTAGCCGGTGTCGATCGTGCCGTCGCTGAATTCCGCCTCGCCCAGCACGCCGACCAGCAGGTCCCGGTTGGTGGTGACGCCGTGCAGCTCAGCTCGCGCCAGCGCGCTGGCCAGCCGCCGCCGTGCCTGGTCGCGGCTAGCGCCATGCGCGATGACCTTGGCCAGCATCGGGTCGTAGTACACGCCCACCACCGAGCCGTCGCTGACCCCTGCGTCGACCCGGACTCCCGGCAGCGCGGGGATGGCGAACCGGTGCAGGGTGCCGATGGCGGGCTGAAAACCGGCCGGCACATCCTCCGCGTACAGCCGGGCCTCCATCGCATGGCCGTTGATTCGCGCACTGGTGACGTCGGGGCCCAGCGGCCGGCCTTCGGCCACCTCCAGTTGCACGCGGACCAGGTCCAGGCCGGTGATCAGCTCGGTGACCGGGTGCTCGACCTGCAGCCGGGTGTTGACCTCCAGGAAGTAGAACGAGCCGTCGGCGTCCAGCACGAACTCGACGGTTCCGGCGCCCACGTAGCCGATGGTCTGGCCGGCCGCGACGGCGGCGTCCCCCAGCCTGGTGCGGAGCCGCTCGTCCACCGCTGGCGACGGCGCCTCCTCGATGATCTTCTGGTAGCGCCGCTGGATCGAGCACTCCCGCTCGAACAGGTGCCTGACGGTGCCGTGGCTATCCCCCACGATCTGGACCTCGATGTGCCGGGGCCGGTCCAGCAGCCGCTCGAGGAACACCGTGCCATCGCCGAAGGCCGAGGTGGCCTCGCGCCTGGCGCTGGCCACCGCCTCGGCCAGGCTGGCCGGATCCGCCACGATCCGCATGCCCCGGCCGCCACCGCCGAACGCGGCCTTGACCAGCACCGGGTACCCGATCTCGTCAGCTGCTGCGGCCAGCTTCGCCAGATCTGGCTCCCCGACCGGGTCAACAGTCACCCCGGGCAGCACCGGCACCCCGGCCGCCGCCAGCAGTTCCTTTGCCGCGATCTTGGAGCCCATCACCTCGATCACGTCCGCCGCAGGCCCGACGAAGACCAGGCCGGCCGCCGCACAGGCCCGGGCGAACCCAGCGTTCTCGGACAGGAAGCCGTAGCCGGGGTGGACCGCCCCGGCCCCGGTCGCCTGCGCGGCCGCGATGATCGCGTCCCCGCGCAGGTAGGTGTCCGCGGGCGCGGCCCCGGGCAGCCGGACCGCCTCGTCGGCGGCGGCCACGAACGGTGCGCCGGAGTCGGGGTCGCTGAACACCGCCACGGTCGCGATGTCCATTTCCCGCGCGGTCCGCATGATCCGCAGCGCGATCTCGCCGCGGTTCGCGACGAGGAGCTTGGTGATCGGGCTCACTGTGCTATGCACGGGGATCACATCCGGAACACGCCGAAGCCCCGGCGTCCCTCGACGGGCGCGGAGCAGGCGGCCGACAGTGCGATGCCCAGCACGGTGCGGGTGTCACGGGGATCGATGAGCCCGTCGTCGTACAGCCGGGCGGTGACGAAGAAGGCGTGCGACTCCCGCTCGATCTGCGCCTCAATGATCCCGCGGCGCCGCTCGTCAGCGCCCTCGTCGAAAGGCCGCCCAGCCGCCTGGGCGGCGGCCCGCCCGACAATAGACATCACGCCAGCGAGCTGGGGTGCTCCCATCACCGCGAGCTTGGCGCCGGGCCAGGCGAACATCAGCCGGGGGTCGTAGGCCCGGCCGGACATGCCATAGTTGCCGGCGCCGAACGAGGCCGCCATGTTCAGGGTGATGTGCGGCACGGTGCTGTTGGTAACCGCATTGATCATCTTGGCCCCGTCCTTGATGATCCCGCCCTGCTCGTAACTGGCGCCCACCATGTAGCCGGTGGTGTTCTGCAGGAAGACAAGCGGCGTGCCGGTCTGGTTGGCCAGCTGGATGAACTCCGCGGCCTTCTTGGCCTCCTCGCTGAACAGCACGCCGCGGGCGTTGGCCAGCACGCCCACCGGGTAGCCGTGCACCGACGCCCACCCGGTGACCAGGCTGGTCCCGTAGGACTCCTTGTATTCGCCGAACCTGGAGCCGTCCACGACCCGGGCCAGCACTTCCCGTGGGTCGAACGGCACCCTGATGTCGGCGGGCGCGATGCCGAGCAGTCCCTCGGCGTCATGGACCGGCTCGTCGGCCGGCAGCGTCGGGCCCGGGCCCAGCTTGCGCCAGTTGAGCTCGGAGACGATCCGGCGGCCGAGCCGGATCGCGTCCCGCTCGTCGGTGGCGAAGTAGTCGGCCAGCCCGGACACCCGGGAGTGCATCTGCGCGCCGCCGAGTTCCTCGTCGTCGGCGTCCTCCCCGGTGGCCATCTTGACCAGGGGCGGACCGCCGAGGAACACCTTCGCCTGACCGTCCACCAGGACCGAGTAGTCGCACATCCCGGGCACGTACGCGCCCCCGGCGGTGGAGTTGCCGAAGACCAGCGCGATGGTGGGCACGCCCCTCGCGGACAGCTCCGTCAGGTCATGGAAGATCTTCCCGGCCGGGACGAAGAGCTCCGACTGGGTCGGCAGGTCCGCACCGCCAGACTCGACCAGGTTGATCACCGGGAGCCGGTTGCGGCGGGCGATTTCCAGGGCGCGCAGCGACTTGCGCAGCGAGTAGGGGTTCATCGCGCCGCCGCGGACCGTCGGGTCGTGCGCGATCAAGACACACTCGACCCCGCTGACCACGCCGATGCCGGTGATGATGCTGGCCCCGACGGTGAACTCGGTGCCCCACGCGGCCAGGGCGGACAGTTCGAGGAACGGCCCGTCCCGGTCCAGCAGCAGCTCGATCCGCTCCCTGGCCAGCAGCCGGCCGCGGTCGCGGTGGCGCTGCTGATACCGGGGACCGCCGCCGGCCCGTGCCTTGTCCAGTTCTTCGGCGAGCTCGCCGAGCAGGACCAGCTGGGCGTCCCGGTTGGCTTGGTATTCCGGCGAGCCCGTGTCCAGCGACGAGCTCAGCACCGTCCCCTCGGCGACCCTGGGGATCATCAATACGACCTCGGGAGGCCCAGGGTGTGCTGCGCCACGTAGTTGAGCACCATCTCCCGGTTGACCGGAGCGATCCGCAGCAGGCGGGCCAGGCCCCAGAGCGGGATGAGCCCGTACTCGGTGCTCACGCCGTTGCCGCCGTGCGTCTGGATGGCCTGGTCAACCGCGGCGATCGCGGCCTCGGCGGCCGCGTACTTGGCCATGTTCGCCGCCTCGCCCGCCGACATCCCGTGATCGTGCTGCCAGGCCGCCTTGCGGGTCATCAGCGCGGCCAGTTCCGTCTCGATCGCCGCCTTGGCCAGCGGGTGGGAGACGCCCTGGTGGCTGCCGATCGGCTCGTCCCAGACGGTGCGGGTCCGCGCGTACTCGGCCGCGCGGGCGAGGGCGTACCGGGCGACGCCCACTCCGGACGCCGCGCCGGTGATCCGTTCCGGGTTCAGCCCGTGGAAGACCTGGCGCAGCCCGTCGCCCTCGGCGCCCACGATGGCGTCCGCGCCGAGCCGGATGTCGTCGAAATGCAGGGTGAACTGCCGCTCGGGGAGCATCACGTCAACCGGCAACGGCCTGGCGACCAGGCCGGGTGCGTCCGTCGGGACCACGAACAGGCTCAGCCGCCCGTGCCCGGTGGCTCTGCTGTCTTTCGCTCCCTCCCCGGTCGCCCTATCCACCCCGGTCCGGGCCACCACGAGGATCGCCTCAGCCTCGTTGACGCCGGAAATGTAGTACTTCGTCCCGCGCAGCACCCAGTCCTCGCCGTCGCGGCTGGCCGTGGTCGACAGCTTGTGGCTGTTGGAGCCCGCGTCCGGCTCGGTGATGGCAAAGACCATCTTGCTGGTTCCCGCCGCGATCCCCGGCAGCCAGCGCTGCTTCTGCTGCGGGCTGCCATAGCGCGATAGAACCTCGGCGGACACCCCGCTGGACACCAGCAGCAGGGTGAGCGGGCAGCCCTGCGCGGCGGTCTCCTCGCAGACGATGGCCAGTTCAGCCAAGCCGCCCCCGCCGCCGCCGTATTCCTCGGGCAGGTTGACCCCGATGAAACCGGCCTCGCCGAGAGCCTGCCACAATTCCGTGCACGGCTCCCGGGCACAGGCCCGGGCCGCGTAGTAGGCGCCACCGAAGCGCCCCGCGATCTCCGCGACAGTCTTCCGCAAAGCCTGATCCTCAACGGTCTCCGCGAAGTCCATGTCATCTCCACATGACTGAGCGCTCTACAGCACTAACCACGTTAGTGATCCGAAATTCACTAGTCGTAACTTGAGGAGCCGGGATCCCCCGATCAAAACACAGCACCGGCCTGTGCCGGAAGGGGAGAGGGGAAACCTTGACGGGCTCCCAGATTGTGGTTCATGATTCACAAACGCTGGCGTGAGCGAGGGGGCCGACCTTCGCGAAGCGAAGAGGAAGCTCGTACAGCCTTCGCGAAGCGAAGAGAAGCTCGCACCGCCGCGAAGCGAGGAGCTTGCACCGCCGCGAGCGAGGGAGCCCGCCGTGCCGATCGATGTCACGAGCCTCTACGACCGACGTGCGGACAACCGCTGGGACCGGGTCTGTGTCGGGGACATCCTGGAACGAGTGACCTGGAGCCGCCCGGATCAGGTCGCGATCGTCGGCTGGGCCGGGGCGTTCGCCGAACCAGAATGTGAGCGCCTGACCTACCGGCAGGCCAACGATATCGTCAACCGCTTCGCCAACGGCCTGCTGGCCCGGGGCCTGAAGCGCGGCGACCGGGTCCTGCTGGTCTGCGAGAACTCCGTCGAGGCGTACCTGGTCAAGCTGGCCACGGCCAAGGCTGGCCTGGTAGCCGTCCCGGTCAACCCCTCCCTCGCCCCGGACGTGCTCGGGCACCTGGTCGCGCTGGCCGAGCCCAGCTTGGTCGTGGTTGACGCCGAGTTGTGGCCACAGGCTGGGGACGCACTCACCGCGGCGGGCCTGCGGGCTGATGTGAGCATCCCGATCGGCGGCGACGTGATCAGCGGCGGTGTGTCGTTCGGAGAGTTCATCACCGGCCAGCCGGCGACGGAACCTGACACGGTGGTGCATGGGGATGACATCTGGGAGATCCTCTTCACCTCGGGCACCACGGCGTTGCCCAAGGGAGTGATGCTGTCCCACTCCTACGCGCACATGGGCGCCTATGCCTTCGCGCTGTCGCTCACCCGCGGCCTCCGCGTCGAGGCCGACCTGCGGCTGTGCTCGTTTCTGCCGGTCATCTACCACGTCGCGGATCAGGTGCTGTCCCTGCCTGCCTTCCTGGCCGGCGGCTCGCTGGTGATCGGCCGCAAGCCAGTGCCGCAGGAAATGGCCGCCGCGGTCGCCAGGGAGAAGGTCACGGCCCTGTGGGGCGGCTCCCCGCAACTGGTCAAGGCCTTCGCCGGAGCGGTTGCCGCCGATCCCGGGCTGGCTCCGAATTCCGGAGTGGATGGCAGTTCGCTGGGGGTTCTCGTGTACGGGTGGGGCGCGGTCGAGCCGGCCGTGCTGGACAGCCTCAAGCAGCGCTGCGCCGAGGACTTTCTGCTGGTCGGCATCTTCGGCCAGACCGAGGCCATCTCCTGCCACCGGTTCTGGCCGGACGTGTGGCCGGACAAGTACCTGGCCACCGCCCCGAAAGTGAACTATGTGGGCATCCCGAATCCGCTGCTCGCCTCCACCGTGATGGACACCGAGGGCCAGGACCTGCTGCACGAGCCTGGTGTCCCGGGCGAGGCTGTCTACCGGTCGCCCGCGGTCGCGTCCGGATACTACAAGGACCAGGCGGCGACCGAGCAGGCATTCAGGCACGGCTGGTTCCACTCCGGCGACAGCTGCGTGGTTGACGACGACGGCCTTCGGATCATGGTCGACCGCTATAAGGACATCATCAAGTCCGGCGGGGAGAACGTGTCCAGCCTGCGCGTCGAGGCGGTGCTGCACCAGCACCCGGATGTGGCCAAGTCCGCGGTGGTCGGGCTGCCGCATGACCGGTGGGGCGAGGCGGTCACCGCGATCGTGGTCTGCGAGCCGGGGCGCCAGCCCGACGCGGCCGAGCTGATCACGTTCTGCCGGGAACGGCTCGCGGGATTCGAGTCGCCGAAGGCGATCCTGTTCGCCGACGCGCTGCCGGAGACCGTCGGCGGCAAAGTGCTCAAGTACAAGCTGCGCCAGCAGCTAGCCGGCCACTACGCCAACGTCTAGCTGGCCACCGGGTCCCAGCCGTCGGAACCGGCCAGGTATGTCGGCGCGGTGTAGGAGGCGGCCTGCGCGGTGGTGAGCTGCGGGCGGGTGGCCTTGTTCGGGTTCGCGCCGGAGCCGGTGTTGTCGTATTCGAAGTAACGGCCCGCTGTCCACGTCGCGCCGGAGATGCCGAGGTACGGGTTGCTGGTGTTGACCTGCGACGGAAGGCTCGTCGTCCGGATCACTAACTGCGGGACCGCGCCGGTGTAGGGCACCCAGGCCCGGCCCAGGTAGAGCTGGTTCGCAGCGAGCGTGGTGGTCACCGTGGACCCGGTGATCAGGATGCCGTACTTGTCGGTGCCGTACGTGGCTGGCGCGGTCAGGAATGCCTGCGTGGAGAAGCCATCGTTGAGCACCACCACGCTGGACCGGTCGACGACCAGGCTGCCGTTGCCGAAGATGTAGTCCACGTCGCCCTCGATCGTCGAGGCGTAGATGTACTGGCGCAGGGACTTGGTCGCGGTCGAACCCCAGGTCAGCAGCGTGTCCTGGTGACCGTAGAAGACGTCATGCTCGTAGACCTGCCGGTCACCTTCCATGGCGATGGCCACCGCCTGGGTGCCGGTCACCGTGGGGTTCTTGGCCTTGCTGAACGAGTTGCTGAAGGTGATGTACGCGGCCTTGAAGTTGCTGGCCGCCACGTGGACGGTCGCCGAGCCCTCGGTGCCGTAGGTTCCCCCGGCCGGGTTCGCCTCGCTGTTGTAACGCGCCGAGTCAATCACCACGTTCGCCGGGTTGCCCGTCGCGCCGAGCAGGGTCAGGTGGAGCTTGGCCGCCGGGATGGTCACGGCCTCCTCGTAGGTTCCCGACCCGATCTGGATCGTGTAGAGCGTTGAAGAGTTGTTGGGGACCGCGTTGACCGCGGCCTGAACGCTGGTGTACTCCCCGCCGCCCTTGGCGACCGTCAGCGTGACGGTGGCGGCAGAAGCGTGCCCGGCGGCCAGGGAGAGCGCCGAGGCGATGAGGGCGAGGACGCCGAGGAGCGCGGCGACGGGGCCGGGACGCGCTAGCCGCGGTAGTGAGGAGGGCGAGGGTGCCAATCTCATGTCGTCCATCCGTAGTGACGGTTACCGACAACCGGACGTCGTGCCCGTCACCCTCTGCCGCGCACGCATCGCGGGCCCACGCTCGCCAGGCGAACCCGGGCCGCCCACAGATGATCGCCGATCCGGCGGAGCCGGGCAATGCGGCCGGCCCGCAATTGCCTGCCCGCTCCGCCCGGCCTACCGGACTTTCAGCCGTGCTTTGCGCGGGACCTGGCCAAACTTTCCCGAATGGAAGTCGTTGAAGGCCTGTGAAATCTCCGCGCGAGTATTCATGACGAACGGGCCGCCGACGGGGAACGGGTCGGCCAGGGAGAAGTTCCCGGGCGGGATGACGAGCGCCTTGTTGTCGACCTGAGCGTCCGGGCCGAGTGGCGTCACGCCATGGGTGCGGTCGATCCGCCGTGGGACGTCGGCGCTGCGGTTGTTCACCGGGTCCTCCGGAGGCAGACTGCGGGCCGGCGGTTGCGGGGCCTGCCACCGTGCTGGCCGCCGGACCGCCACGGCCTATTCCGGGGCTGCTTATTCCGGGGCTGCCTATTGGTGCTGCCTATGGGGCGATCGCCTATTCCGCGGCCGGCCATCCTGGGGTTCTTTGCTAGCGTGTCGCAGGAAGCACGCCGGACGTGAAGGCGCGGCCGGGAAACCTGATGGGTGAGTGTCCACAGATGACCACAGAGGCGCCGCGATCGGAGCCGCAGGCTCATGGGCAGTCGGCGGCCCAGGGTCAGCCAGCGGCCCAGGCTCAGGCAGTGGTCCAGCCTCAGGAAGTAGCGGCCCCACTGACGAGCGCCGCGATCTTCCTGGTGGTGGTCCTCCAGCCGGAAGCGGATAACTGCGCGGCGGTGCGCGATCTCTTCAGCGACCTGGCCGGGCTGCTGCGCGCGGTGGGGTTCCGCGATCTCGACGCGAAGTTGTCCTGCGTGGTCGGGATCGGATCGCAGGCGTGGGACCGGCTCGCCGGGCCGGCTCGCCCGGCCGGGCTGCACGTATTCCCAGAGATTGAAGCGGGGTCCCGGCACGCGGTATCCACGCCCGGGGACATCTTGTTCCACATTCGCGCTGCGCGTTTCGATCTCTGTTTCGAACTGGCCACCCACATCATGACCCGCCTGGCAGTGCCGTGTCGCCGGTGGACGAAGTGCATGGCTTCCGGTACTTCGATGACCGTGACCTCATCGGGTTCGTAGACGGGACAGAGAATCCCACCGGCCGCCGCGCCGTCGAGGCGACCATCATCGGCCCGGAGGACCCCGAGTTCGCCGGCGGCAGCTACGTGATCGTGCAGAAGTACCTGCACGACATAGGCGGCTGGAACGCTCTGCCGGTCGAGGAGCAGGAACGCATCGTCGGCCGGACGAAGCTCTCCGACATAGAACTGGCCGACGCGGTCAAGCCCACGTCGGCGCACAACGCCCTGACGACCATCACTGAGGACGGCGAGGAAGTCCAGATCGTTCGCGACAACATGCCCTTCGGCACGGTTAGCCGAGGTGATTTCGGCACGTACTTCATCGGCTACGCACGTTCGCCCGGCCCGATCGAGCAAATGCTGACGAACATGTTCGTCGGCCGCCCACCGGGAAATTACGACCGGCTGCTGGATTTCAGCACGGCCGTGACAGGCACCCTGTTCTTCGTGCCGTCAATGCCGTTGCTGGAGAGCCTGGCCCAGCCGCCTGCGGAGGCAGATCCCGCCGCGGGCGAGGCCGGAGCCGACGGCCCCGGGGCGGGCGAAGCCGCGCCGGGGGCCACAGCGTCCGGCGGATCACTTGGTATCGGCAGTCTCAGAGGAGTCACTCAGCATGAATAACCTCCACCGCGAGCTTGCCCCCATTTCGAGCGCCGCCTGGTCGCAGATCGAACAGGAGGCGGTGCGCACCATCAAGCGCCACCTGGCCGGGCGGCGGGTGGTAGATGTGCATGGCCCCGCCGGTGAGGTGCTGTCCGGCGTGGGCACCGGCCACGTAGCCGACATCGAGGCGCCGCAGGACGGGGTGCTGGCCCTTCAGCGGCAGGTCAGGGCGCTCGTCGAGTTGCGGGTGCCGTTTACGGTGGACCGTGGCGCGATCGACGACGTCGAACGGGGCGCCGAGGACTCCGACTGGCAGCCCGTGAAGGACGCCTCGCGGCAGATCGCCTTCGCCGAGGACCGAGCCATCTTCGAGGGATATCCGGCGGCGGGCATCATCGGCGTCCGGCACGAGTCATCCAACTCGTCCATGACCCTCCCGGCCGACGTGCGCGACTATCCCACTGCGGTCGCCGAGGCGCTGGGGCACCTGCGGAGGGCGGGCGTTGATGGGCCGTATTCGGTGGTGCTGAGCGCCGACGCGTACACGGCCGTCAGCGAGACCAGCGACCACGGCTACCCCGTGGCCAGCCATATCGAACGCCTGATCAGCGGTGAGATCGTCTGGGCACCGGCCATTGACGGAGCCTTCGTGCTGACCACCCGGGGCGGTGACTTCGCTCTGCACCTCGGCCAGGACACGTCGATCGGATATCTCGCGCATGACGCCGATACGGTCCAGTTGTACCTGCAGGAGACGCTGACCTTCCTGATGCCCACCAGCGAGGCCGCCGTCGCGTTGGCGCCTGCCCCGGCGTGACCGGCGCGGGCTGGTCAGCTACGGCGGTGCCGCTACCTGGGCTCGCCGTCCCGGCCCGGGTGCCCGGCAACGGCAACGGCGACCTTGAGTTGGTCGCCGCGTACCTGCTCGCGGAGGACCCCGAGGGCCGCAGGTTCGCCGCCGCGCTGCGGCGCACCATCGACATGCTGCTCGACGGGCAGCACACCGGGCGGTACCGCTGGGAAGAACTGCACAAAACAGAGAAGACTCACGCGGGGACGCTGGTCGAGATCAACTTGCAGCGCGAGTTCGGCTTCGTGGACGGAGACCGCCTCGACTACCGGATCTGCGGCAGCGACGTCGACTGCAAGTTCTCGCAGACGATGGGTGGCTGGATGATCCCGCCTGAGGCCGAAGGCGGGCTGTGTCTGCTGCTGTGGGCCAGCGACGATAGGGGTGAATGGAGCGCGGGCCTCATCCGGGTCAGCCCTGCCTACCTCCGGGATGCTGCGAACCGGGACCGCAAGCGCACTCTCAGCCCGGCCGGTAACGCCGCCATCTGGTGGCTGTTCCGGGACGCGGCGTTGCCCGAGAACGTTCTGCTGCGGTTGCGGCCCTGGGATGTCGCCGCCATCATGGCCGGGAAGTCAGGCCAGCAGCGCGTGAACGAGTTGTTCCGCCGAGCTCAGGGGCGGCCGGTGAGCAGGACCGCCGTGCTCACTGTGGTAACCAGCCCCGGCGATCCCATGAAGCGTGTCCGCTACAACGGCGGCGCCCGTGACCAGCTACGACCCGAGGGAATTGTGATCTTCGGAGGCTACGCCAGTCATAATGCGGCGGCGCAGGCTCTCGGCCTGACGGCTGCCGGGGACGGCGAATTCGTCAGTGCCCGCCTCGCCCGGCGCCGCGAGCACCATGGTGACGCTCCCGGGATCCGTCTGGACGGCGAGGATTGGGTACTCGCGGCACGCACCGACCCCCCGGAGATGGCGCCTCTTTTGCCCACTATCTGACGCTGCCGCCACCGAAATAGCAGGTCAGGAACGCCGAGCCGCCCGGACCCGGCGAAAGGAAACGGGCGGCCCGGCAGGAACCAGTAGATCATGACGCAGACGATTGGTCCTCGCCCTCGGGCTGTGCCGCCCAGTGCGGGATGAACCCCCTCCGCGAGATTGCGGCCCAACACGATGCAGTCGACCGGTTCGGTGAGCACAATGACTTAGGCCTTGATGTCGTCGGTCGACGGGAACGTCATCCAGTCCATCTCGCCGTTGGTGCCGGCCATGTAGCCGTCGACGGTGGTCGCCGGGCGGCCGGGCCCCCAGATCAGCGGCCGCCCAGAAATGACGGCTTTGTCATCATTCGTTCGGCCTACTTCGTAGGAACGTTGTTGCTAATGTTCTGAACATGCCTGTGAAGACCTTCAGCATTAGCATGGGTGAGCGAGCTTTTCGGCAGGCCAAGTCCGAGGCCGACCGGGCGGGCCTGTCCATGTCGGCCTGGATGACGCGGGCTGCCCGCGAGAAGATCCAGCGCGACGCGGCCACCGCCATCGCGGAGGCTGACCGTGAGACCGGGCATGCCTGGGCCGAGTGGACTGAGGCCAACGCAGGAGACTTCCCACCCGGCGCCGGTAAGGGCGCCGCGTGAACCGTGGGGACGTCTACGCCTACAAAGGACTCGGCCGGGCCGGCTACGTGGCCATCATCAGCAATGACGGATTCAACGCGATCACGGGGCACCCGCTCGTGGTCAAGGTCAGCGACCGGCCGGACCTCACCGAAACGCCCTATGTTGTCGCTCTCAGCCCGGACGATCCCATCGCCGGACACCTGGAGTCCTACTCCGCGGTGCGGGTGCGCAGCGACCGGCTGTCCGGCGACAGCATCGGCCAGCTAGCCGACAAGACAATGCGCAAGCTGGCTGATGCCCTTGCTCTGATCTTCGACTACGAGGCGTAGCGCGGCTCCGGGATGACCACGACGGGGCAGACCGCGTGGTGGACGACCTGGCTGCTCACCGAGCCCATCACGAGCCTGGCGAACCCTCCGCTACCGCGGGACCCGACGACGAGCAGATCGCCGCGGCGCGAGGCGCTGATGAGTTCCTCCGCTGCGCTGCCCGTGCACACATCCACGG
>DAIRVB010000060.1:5743-12794 GCA_036803065.1 Streptosporangiaceae bacterium | reverse complement strand
TCCTTGGCGCGCCCAAGCTGCCGGCGGCCGCGCCAGGTACCGCTGGCTCGGCAGGCCGAGCGGGAGACACCGCATGAGGACGCCCGCCGACCTGGTTCTCTCGGTCGTCATCATCGATGATCATGAGATTACCGGCCGGGGCGCCGCCGATGTACTGCGCAGCGACCCGGCCGGGCGGTTCCGTGTCGCCGCCGTCCTCCGCCGGATAGCCGACCTGGCGCCCAGCGTCACCGGCGCCTCCTACGACGTGTGCGTTCTCGACCTGGTCGGCGTCGGCTCGACCGAGGAGATCGAACGGCTACTGAAGACCCGGAACGTCGTCGTGTGCACGGCGAGTGAGGCCTGGCCGGTACGGGTCGCGGCATGGGTCCGCGGCGCCCGCGCCGTCCTGGGCAAGGACGTGTACGGCTCGCCGCTGGCGGAGGCGGTCTGGGACGCCGTGCACGTTCCGCAGGACGTCAAGCCCCAGCTGGCGCAGGCGCTCCTGGACGCCGTCGAGGCCGGTGCCCTGCCGCTCACCGTGCGCCACCACGCGCTTCTGAACGACCTGGCGAACGGCATGCCACGGGGGCAGGTCATGGAGGCCGCTGGGCTCAGCCCGGAAGGCCTCGCCGACGAGATCGTCCGCATCAGGGAACTGTGCGCGCGGGCAGGCCTGGACCAGCTCAGGCTTCCAGCCCCGGCCGTCTGTGCTACCGCCGCCACCGCCGCCACCGGAAGCGCCGGTGACTTGCTCTCGGCGCTGTACCTGAGCCTGACGCCGCGTGAGCGGGAAATCCTCGAGCTCTACGCCGACGGGAACACGGACAAGGAGATCGCCGGCATGCTGGGCATCCGACCGCTGACGGTCCGCAACCACATGGCGCACGCGCTGCTGCGCTGCGACATTCACCGCTCCGACCGGGAGACCCGCCTGTGGTTCGCGCTGGCCGTGACAGGCCGCCACCGGTTCCCTGAGCGCATCCTCCGGCGGATCGAGGCACTACGCGATCAGGAGTGGCCCGCCTAGCGGACGGATGCGGGGGACCGGGGCAGGAGGCCGGGTCCGCGGACCGGGGCGGGACACCGGCCTGATACATCAGAACCAGTGCGAGGGGTTCCACGGCACCACACGCAGCCCCGCACCACGGCCGGATGTGGTTGACCTGCCACCTGCCCTGGCCGGTGACTTCGCGCAGGATTGCCCCTGTAGCTCACCGGACCTATGGCGGGGGTAGGTCCGGCGGGCTACGCCTGGGTTCGGGTCGGCGGCGCCAGCGTGAGGAGGCTCCGGTCGTGGATTCGTTCGACGTAGTCACGCTCGGCGCCCCCGGAGCCGGCACGACTATGTTCCTCGCGGCCATGTTCGGCCAGCTCCAGGGCGGCCAGCCGGGCAATGGCCCCTTCCTTGACATCACCCTGGCCCAGGCGAGGATGCTGCAGCGGATCCTCGCCGCAGCGTCCGATCCCCAGGGCGGCTGGCCCGACACCACGCCGCCGAGCCCGGTACCCGAATGGGAATTCACCTGCTGCGTCAGATCAGCCGGCCGGATCTTCGAGGTTTTCGGGATCAACTACCTGGATTTCGCCGGTGGCCGGCTACAGCAGGTCCTCGACGGTGACGCGGAGACGGGGCGCCGGTTCCAGCAGAGAGTCACCTCGGCCCATGCGCTGCTCGGCGTCCTGGACGGCCTGGCGCTGCGCTACCTGCTCGATGACGACCCGCGCGCCGAGCGGCTCGGCAGCCTGGGGATGAGAACCATCTTCCGGATCATGCGGACGCACGCTGGCGGCCGGCCGATCCACTTCATCGTCACCAAGTGGGATCTGCTCGCTGATGCCTATGAGCTCGGCGACGTCCGCGCCAAGCTGATGGAGTTCGGGGATTTCGCCGCGCTGGTCCAGAGCGCCCGCAGCGGCCCCCCAGGCGCCCCAGCCCCGCTCGTCCGGCTGATACCGGTGAGCGCCCTCGGCTTCGGTTTCGCCCAGCTCGATGAGGAAGGACGGGTCCGCAAGACGGGGGCGGGCGCCGCGAGCCCGATCAATGCCGAGATCCCGCTGATCGCTTTGCCGATTGACGTGCTCGCGCAGGCACCACAGGCGCAGGCACCACAGGCGCAGGCACCACAGGCAGCACAGGGGCACGGGCCGGCCGGTGTCGTCGATCAGCGTTCCGCGTTGCGGGAGACAGTCCGCAGTTTCCGGCGACAGCTCGACCGGTTCGAGGAAAGGTACCCGGCCGCGCTGCCCGATCGCCAGTCCGCCGGGGACTGGTCGCCGCCCGAAGCCAGGTAGCCGGGTCGCGTCCGCCGCACCCTCTGACCTGTATCAACAGCGTTCGTTTCCGTTCTCTGTGGTTCGACGTTGTCCGCCGTTGTACGGCCCCCTGACGGCCCCGCGTGATGTGCCCGGCACCGACTACCCGACCCGCGTACGCTGTGCCCTGCGCACGGCACAGATCCTGTTCGCCCTCTCCGCGCTGATGCTCGCGGTCCACCGTCGAAGCCTGGAGGTACCTGTGACCCGCCGCCGTGTACGTCACCCGCTGGCCGCCCTGGTGATCTTCCGGCATGCGCTCCTGGCGCCGATCCTCGCCGCCCCGGCCGTGGCCTGCAGGCGCGGCCGCTGCGCCAGGCCCGTGACGCCCACGGCCGCGCCGGCCGAGGTGGCCGCCAACGACCAGTTACGCGCCGAGGTGGCCGACCTGCACCGCCAGCTACCCGCCGCGCAACTGGAGACGGGCAGCCTTTTAGACGGGCGACGCAGGCAGGTCCGTGACTTGAACGGCCAGCTTGCCACCGCCACCAAGCTCCCCGCCGTGCCCACCGAAGCGGAGTTGCGGGCCCAGCTACGGGCCCGCGCTGACCAGGTGAGCGCACTCATCCCCCCGGAGGACGCTCGATGACCGGCATCCTGCGCGCCGCATTAGTGGCGTTACTGATCGCCGTGGCGCTATCCGCCGCCGCCGTGCTCGGACCGGCAACAGCGCCATGCCCCGCGCTGGTAGCCCACCGTGGGGACCTATGGCCCTACAGCGGCAGTACCCAGCCGGAGAACAGCCTCGGCGCGTTCGCGCTCGCGTTCAAAGTGGGGGCCCCCACCGTCAAAGCTGACCTTGAGTTCTCCGCACCGGGGCGCAACGGCGTGGACCCAGCCGGGGGGCCGGTGATCATCCACGATCCGACCGTGAACCGGACGACCCTCTACACGGGGAACGTGAACCACTACAGCGTCGCCGCGCTGACCAGGATGCGGCTACTCGAAAAGACAGGCATTCCCGCCTCCGTGACCAGCCAGACCATCCCATCCCTGAGCATGGCACTGGCCGCCATCAAGGCCGACCACGGGCGGGTCATGTTTGAGCTTCACGGCGTGGTGAACGCGGCTCAGATGAAAGAGGTTGCCGCGAAGCTGGTGCAGTCCGGCGCCTACACGAGCGACGGCTCTGCGGGCCCGGCGACGTGGGTGTCGTTCAACTCGTTCGTCCCCCCGGATCTGGTGCTACTGCGCGCAGCGGTGGCAGCGACCGGGCACACGCTGACGACACAGTTCCTGGCCTGGTCCTACACAGCGACGGTCCCGGCCGGATCGTCAATGGAGGACGTGGATTACCGGCACGGCATCCCCGGATCGGGGCCACCGCTGAGCGCTGCGAACGTGGCCGCGATCCACGCGGCTGGGATGCTGGCTGGCTCATTCGCCCCGGATCTGCCCGCGTCGAACTGGGCAGCGCTGGCCGCGAAGGGCGTCGATCAGATCACCACCGACGACCCGGCCAGCTACGTCGCCTGGTGCAAGGCGAGGGGCTGAACATGCTGACCCGAATCCGGCGTGTCCCCGCATGGCCACTGCACGTTGATGTGTTCATAGCGGTCGGCGGACTGGTGAGGCTCAGTCCTCGAGCACGCCGGGGCTGGCGGGGACGTCCACGGCGTGCTCCTTGAGCGCGGCGAGGGGCACGATCTGGAGAGCCCGCTCATGGGTCGACGCGAGCACCACGTGCGCGGCGGCGCCATCGTGGTGGGCCCGCAGCCAGTTCGCCGCCGTCACGCACCAGCGGTCCCCGGGTACCAGCCCAGGGAACTCGAACTGGGGCATCGGGGTGCTGAGATCGTTTCCGATCCGGCGCTGGTGCTCAAGGAACCCAGTGGTCACCACGGCGCAGATCGTGTGGCTGCCCTGATCTTCCGGCCCGGTGCTACAGCACCCGTCCCGGTAGAACCCGGTGACCGGGTCGGTGCTGCACGGCTCCAGCTCACCACCGAGGACATTGCGGTCGCCCATGCCACCAGTATCGCTCACCGGCACCGGGGCCTAACCGCGCCCGACGAACGGCATCGTCGTCGCCATCAAGGTCATGAACTGGACGTTCGCCTCGAGCGGCAGGTTCGCCATGTGCACGACCGCGCTGGCGACCAACTGGACATCGATCATCGGCTCCGGGCGGGTGCTGCCATCTGGCTGCAGGGCTTCCGTCGAGAGCCAGCCAGAGAGATCCGTTGTTGCGTTGCCTATGTCGATCTGGCCGCAGGCGATTCCGTACCCGCGCCCGTCCAGCGATGTCGCCTTGGTCAGGCCGGTGACCGCGTGCTTCGTCGCGGTGTAGGGCGCGGAGCGGGGCCGGGGCGAGTGTGCGGAGATTGACCCGTTGTTGATGATCCGGCCACCGCGGGGATCTTGCTGCTTCATCACCCTGAAGGCGGCCTGGGTGCACAGGAAGGCGCCGGTCAGATTCACGCTGACCACCGACTGCCACTCGGCGAACGGCACATCCTCCAGAGGCACCGGTGGCGAAGCCCGGCCGGCGTTGTTGAACAGCAGGTCCACCCGGCCGAAGTGGCGCAGCGCCTGCTCGAACAGCCGCCGGACATCCCCGGGCTCGCCGATGTCCGCGACGACATGATGGAGCCGTGACCCGTCAGCGCGGCCGTCGCGCACGGTCTGCTCCAGCGGCTCCGGGCGGCGGCCGGCGATCACGACCGAGTATCCGTCCCGGCCGAGAGCCAGGGCCGATGCCCGGCCGATGCCGGTGCCTCCGCCGGTGACTATCGCGACCCTGCCTGGCATAGCGCTGGAACGTAGCACTGTTGCGGCGGCCCGGTCACGCCGCGCGGGCGCCTGCCACCGCTACTGGGCCGTGACGTTCGCGCCCGGCGGCAGCTCGAACAGCGACGCCGGCGGCCAGCGACAACCCCCCGCAAGCCCGAACCTGCGCCTGCGTGTAGTGGTAGGGGTCGAATGATGAATGGCACGGTGGCCCGGAGGCGGCGGGCGCTTGCGCCTTGCTGACGCTTGCAGCAGCCGAAGTCGTGGACAGCCGACCGGCCCGGGCCTGCGCACCGACCTGGAACCCCGCCAGATCGGCTATGTGCTGGCCGTAGCCGGAACCTCCCAGATGAAGACCGGGGCCAGTTCCGGCCGCGCCGATAAGCTGGCATGATGCGTGTTCCGCCGGAACTGGCGGGCCAGCCGGATCGGCTCAGGTGGAATGCCAGGTACGCCGGCGGGTTCGAGGCGTCGTTCCATCCCCACCCGCTGGCGGAGCGTGCGCTGTCCCTGCGGCTCCCCGGGGGGCCCGTCCTTGATCTGGCCAGCGGGCCGTCCGGCAGCGCCCTGCTCGCCGCCGCGGCCGGGCGCCGGGTCACCGTGGTCGATGTCTCCGAGGTGGCACTCGGCCTGCTCCGCGAGGAGGCTGTGCGTCGCGGGCTCAGCGGGCTGATCACGTTCGTGCAGGCCGATCTGGCGGCATGGCACCCGCCGCCGGACCGCTATGCGCTGGTGCTGTGCACCGGCTACTGGGACCGGACGGTGTTCCCGGCCGCCGCGGACGCGGTGGCGGCTGATGGCCTGATTGGCTGGGAGGCTTTCACGGCTGACGCACGGCGCGCGCGGCCCGGCCTGTGCGCCGACTGGGTCCTGGGTCCCGGCGAGCCAGCCGCGCTGCTCCCCGCCGGATTCACCGTCCTCGCCCGCCGCGAGCTGCCCGATGACCAGCGGGGGACGCGGAGAAGGCTGCTAGCCCGGCGCCGCGCCATCCGGCAGCCCCACCACGGCACCTAGCGTCCGTCAAACTCACAAGTCGAGGTCGACGATCACCGGGGCGTGATCGCTCGGCCCGGTGCCTTTGCGGGCCTCGCGGTCGACCCACGCGTCCGACACCGCAGTGGACAGGGCGGCGTTGGCGTAGACCAGGTCGATGCGCATGCCCATGCCCTTGTGGAACGCTCCGGCCCGGTAGTCCCAGTACGTGTACGGGTGCGGCCCCTTGGCGATGCGGGGCAGGACGTCAGTCAGCCCGGTCTCGCGCAGCGCGGCCAGTCCCGCGCGCTCGGCCGGGGTGACGTGGGTCGAGCCGACGAACACGGCCGGGTCCCAGACGTCAGCGTCGGTGGGGGCGACGTTGAAGTCACCCATGACCGCGAACGGCAGTTCACCCGAGGCGTCCGCGGCGACCGCGGCCGCCAGGGCGGTCAGCCAGCGCAGCTTGTAGCCGTAGTGCGGGTCATCGGGGGTGCGCCCGTTCGGCACGTACACCGACCGCACCCGCACCGGCCCGCAGGTGGCCGCGATGGTGCGGGCTTCAAGCGTGTGCTCGTCGGGGAAGCCCGGATCGCCGGGCAGGCCGCGGACGACGTCGTCCAGCCCCAGCCGGGACAGCACGGCGACACCGTTCCAGCGCCCCTCGCCGTGGTGGGCCACGGCGTAGCCGAGCGGTGCGACGGCGTCGGCCGGGAAGGCATCGGCGCCGACCTTCGTCTCCTGCAGGCAGACCACGTCAGGGGCGGCCTGCTCCAGCCACCCCACCAGCCGGGGCAGCCGGGCTACCACCGAGTTCACGTTCCAGGTTGCGATGCGCACGCCACCATCCCACCAGCCACCGTCAGTTCCCTGTGCCGCAACGGCGAATACTCGGCATGCCGCAACAACAAACATGCGCCGCAACGACGAACATCAGCGCCGGCCCGAGCCCAGCGGACGGGCCGGCCAGCCCGGTCTCAGCCAGCCCAGTCTCACCTGGCCCAGTCGGCGAGCACCCGGTCGATGGCGGCCCGCACCTGCTCCCGAGCGGCCG